>CAYFWA010000070.1:0-15816 GCA_964346625.1 uncultured Myxococcales bacterium | reverse complement strand
CCCCACCCCCACCCCGAGGCGGCCTGACCGCTCGCGCTTGCCAACCTCACCGCGCGGTGTGTTAAGGTAGGGGTCTTCCGTGAACCGGGTGCACAGGTCGTTCGAAGGCGTGACTGGTCAATCGAGACAGAAAGACAGCGAACCCGCGGCAGGGGAGCCGGCGATGCGCGAGGCGCAACCGGAGGCGGCGCCGCCCGCGGCACCGAAACGTCGGCGGCGCTGGCCGTGGGTGCTGCTGGGGGGGGTCGCGGTGGGGCTCGGCGCCGCGGGGGTCTACCTTGCCTGGCCCACGCCGCGGCCGGCGCTGCGGGCAGCGCCCTCGGGGTTGAACTGCGTGAAGGTGGGACAGTGCGCCCAGGACTGCATCCGGCGCTGCGAGTCCGGGATCAAGAAGTTCTCCTGCATGTTCGAATGCACCCAGCGCTGCGAGGCCCGGGGCTGCCCCACGGGGCGCGAGGCCCACAGCGCGCTCACCTCCTGCGTGAAGCGGCGTTGCCTGTTCGATTGCTTCGGGGGGCCGGGCGAGGGCTGCGAGCGCTGCACGCGCAAACGCTGCACGGAGCTGCGCCAGGCCTGCATCGATCATCGCTGCGAGGCGGACGCGGAAGCGCGGCGCACGGGCGGCGCGGGATCGAGCGGAAGCGACCCCGGTTCCTGAACCGCGTCGGTCTTCGACCCACTGCGCGAGGCGGTTATCGTTGCGCGGGAGCCCGGTGCGCGCGAGCGCGGCGCTACTTGAGCAGGATCTTGGAGCCGCCGCCGGCGCCGCCGCCGGCGCCGGGGATGCCACCGCCGGCGCCGCCGCCACCCCCGAGGCCCCCGAGCTGGGCCGCCATTTCGTCGGGGGTGACGATGCGCGAGGCCTCCTGGCGCTGGAGCTCCTTGATCTGCTCCACCACCTCCTTGACCGCGGCGTCGATGGCGGCGGGAAACTTTTCGATGGCCTCCTCCAGGGTCTTGGCCTCGATCTTCGAACGGATGGGCAGGGGGCCCGAGGGGCCCATGATCTGCGCCTCGCCCGTGAACAGGGGCTCGCGCGTCTCGTCCACGCTGCCGTCGGTCTTGACCGGGGTGAACATCTGCAGGCTGCCCACCTTGAGATCGGTGTAGTTTTCCTCGCGGTAGAGGTTGTTTTTGTCCACCTGGATGTCGGAGATGGCCCTCATGTTGGGATTGTCGGTCACGGTATCTTCTCCTTCACTCGTTCTCGGCGTTCCTTGGGCTCTCGCCAGGCCCGGGCGGCGGGCTCGATCGGGGGAGCGCGGCGGCCGCCAGGCTGGCGATGACAACGCTGGTCTGCTCCCGTCTCCAGGCGCCTGGTCCCTGATCTAGGCCTCTTTCTACGAGTTTCCGGGAAATCCGTGCCGGATGATCCGGGTCGCCAGGGGAGCTGGATGGAGGCGCGTCTGCGCGATGTCGCCCAGGCAATATGGGTCAGGATCGCCGGATTGTCCAGGGGTTGGGCTGGATTTGGGCGCCCCCGGCTGGCGCCCACGGCGGGCGCCGACGCCGGGGGCGCACTGCAGGGGGCGAGGGAGAAGGGGACGCGCCTCGCGCCTCACGTCTCACAGCGGCAGGGTCACGGTGAAGCTCGCGCCGCGGCCCGGCGCGCCCGAGACCTCCACGGCGCCGCCGTGCTCCACCACGATGCGGTGCACGATGGCCAGCCCCAGGCCGGTGCCGCCCTCGGCCTTGGTGGTGAAGTAGGGCGTGAAGATCTGCGATCGGATCGTGTCGTCGAAGCCGTGGCCGTTGTCCTCGACGCAGAAGCCCACGCGGCGAAAGGAGGGGACCGGCTGGGGAGAGGAGGTGCGGTGGAGGTCGCCTTGGCTTGGCTCGCGCCGGCTGTCGGCGGCGCCGTCGCTCCCCTCGGGGCCGCTCCCCTCGGGGCCGCTCCCCTCGGCGGCGCCGCGCAAGGCGAAGCTCACCACCCGGATGCGCGGGGCCTCGGCGGCGCCGATGGCGTCGCGGGCATTGGACAGCAGGTTGTGCAGAACCTGCATGAGCTGGTCGCGATCGGCCGGGACGAGTGGAAGGTCCGGGTCGAGGTCCAGCTCGATGTTCATGGGGGACGGGGCCGCGGCGGCCTGCGGGCCCCCGGCCTGCGGGTCGTCGGCCCGCGGGCTCCCGGCGGTCTCGCCCTCGTACAGCGCCGCGGCCTGGTGGATGAGCTCGTTGAGGTCGCAGGGGGCTTTGTCGGGCTTGGGCATCCGGGCGAACTGCGAGAACTCGGTGACGATGTGACGCAGCCGCTGGACCTCCTCGAGGATGGTCTGGGTGGACTCGTCGAGGATCTCCTCGAAGTCGGCGTGACCCACGCGGTGGGCGCGGCGCAGGGTCTCGATGGAGAGCTGGATGGGGGTGAGGGGGTTTTTGATCTCGTGGGCGATGCGCCGGGCGATCTCCTGCCAGGCGGCGATGCGCTCGGCGCGCACGAGCTGCTCGCGCGCCTCGGACAGCTCGCGGGTCATCTGGTTGAACGAGGAGACCAGGTCCCCCACCTCGTCGCGGGGGCCGGGGGGGATGGTGACGCTCAGGTCGCCCTGGGCCACGGCCGAGGCGGCGGCGGCCACGCTGCCCAGCCGGCCGGTGAACCGGCGCACCACCAGGGCGCCCACCACCAGCACCACGAACAGGAACGCCGAGCCGGCCAGGGCCATGATCACCAGATCCAGCCGCTGGCGGGCGCGCCGGAGGCTGGCGTCGCTCACGGCCACCACGAGGGCCGCGGCCGCGGCGCCCGTGGGGCCGGGCAGGGTCACTCGTCGCTTGGGGAAGCTGCGCCAGCGCGCCCAGCCTTCCCGGGGGGCGCGTAGCACCGGGCCGTCGATCTCGCGCAGCAGGTAGGCCACCCCCGGGCGGCGCGGCAGGCGCTCCCACAGGGCGCGCTCGAGCAGCAGACCTCCCACCACCACCACGGCGGTGCCCGTGCCCGGCCCTTGCACGCGGCGCGCCACCACCAGGGCGCCCTGGCGCTCCACGCGGAGCCGGTCGGCCTGGTGGACCTCCACCGGGAGGCGGACGTAGGCCGGCTCCCCCGGCCGCTCGGCCACCAGGCGCTGGGGCAGGGGGTCTTTCATCCCCACGCGGCCGGGGGCGTGGCCCGCCGACAGCACGCGGCCCTCGTCGTCGGTGATGAGCAGCACGTCGAAGCCCAGGTGCCGCATCCGCTGGGGACCTTCCTCGTCCAGCTCCCGGCGCAACCGTGCCGGCAGCCGGCCGCGGGCCAGCTCCACCAGCACGCGCCCGATCTTGGGATCGGTGTCCCGCGCGATGGCGTCCACCTTGCGGGTGATCGTTCGGCCCGCGGAGCGCACCTCCTGGCGCACCTGGTTCTCCACCTCCGCGAGGGTCTGCTCGTGCTCGCGCTCGTAGCGGCGGCCCACCACCTCCCGGGCGATCCACGCGGTGATGGCCACCGGGACCAGGGCGGCGAACACGAAGGCCGCGGTGAGCTTGAGCCAGAGTCCGAAGCGCACGGTCTTTCACCTCGGGGGCAGTGAAGGTAGCCGGGCTTCGGCCCAGTCGAGCAGGCCCCAGGGCCCTTGATCCAGCACCGGCACCCGGGCCGAGATCTCGACCCGCAGCCCCGTGTGGTATAGCGGGATCAGCGGCAGCTTCCGCATGAAGGCGCGGACGCGGCGCGAGAGCCGTGCGCGCCGGGCGCGCACGATCCGTTTCGCTGGGCGCGGGCGACCGGCGGCGGCCCAGGCCGCTGCCAGGTGGTAGCGGCTGCGCAGCACCGGGGAGGTGAACCGGTGCAGCGCCAGCTCGAAGCGGCCGCGGGCCCGGCGCTTGCGCAGCGTCCGCGCCGAGACGCGGCGGATGGTCACCCGCACCTTCACCGCCGCCAGATCGGCCATGATCTTGCGGGCGGCGTCCATGTCCCGGTGGCGGGAGCGGTCCACCAGCAGGGTCAGCTTCAGGTCCCCGTCGGGCTGGCGGGCCGCGGCCACCGCCGGGTGGGTGGCCGCGGCAGCCAGCAGGGCAATGGCGCGGGCCACGCTGTGGGGCGCGGGTCGCCGGGCCCGGTGTCGCGCCCGCCCGCCCAGCAGCACGGGGGGCACCGGGCCGTGGGCCGGCCGGGTGGGCGCACCGGTGACCAGGTGGCGCAGCCGCTGCTTGTTCACCGCCAGATAGAGGGCCTGGCGCACGCGCCGATGGGTGGCGGGGCCGGAGCGCCCCACCAGCAGGACCACGGTGGTGAGGGCCGGGCTGCCCGAGCGGCGGGTGGCGAAATGGGGATCGCGGCCGAACATCCGCTTGCCCTGAAAGGAGACCACGGAGCGTCCGAGATAAAACGCCGAGATCTCGTCGCGTCGGCGCCGGTAGGGCACCAGCGTGACCGTGTCCACGAAGGGCCGCCCGGCGAAGTGGCGGGCGTACGACGACAGCCGCACCCGCTGTCCCGGGCTGCCGCGGACCAGGCGGAAGGCGCCGGTGCCGTCCGGGGAGGCGCCGGGCGGGCGCCCGCCCGGCAGGATCACCGCCGGGGGGGCGGCGAGCACGGCGGACAGCTCGGGGCAGGGGCGGTGCAGCCGCAGCGCCAGCCGCTGGTCGTCGAGTCGGCGGATCCGGCGCACCGCGGCCAGCAGCCACCCCTGCGGGCCGGCCGCCAGGCGGCGCAGCGAGGCCACCGCGTCGGCCGCGGTCAGCCGGCGCCCCCCGTGGGTGCGCAGACCGGCACGGAGGGTAATGCGCACCCGCCGCCGCGCCGCCCCCTGCGCTTGCAGCGAGCGCGCCAGGTGGAGCCGCGGAGGGCGCCCCTGCCGCTGCAGGCGCGTGAGCCCGTCGTAGAGCAGCAGCGCGAGCTGCCACTCCCCGAGCCGCTCCATGCGGACCGGATCGAGGGTCACCGGCCGCGAGGGCAGCGCCCCCACCACGTTTCCGCCGTAGCGCGGCAGGCGGTAGGCGCGCGAAGGCGCCGGCGCGATCAGGGTCAGGGTCGCGGTCCCTCCGCACGCCAGGGCCATCCCCACTGCGAGCGGCCACGCGCGGCGCCGTGGGGACCGCGGCCCGCTCATCGCACCACCAGCAGGTAGCTGCGCTGCTTGCGCTCGTTCCATACGGTGGCCACCACGCGGGGGCGGCCGTCCAGGCGCACGTCGCCCGTGGCCAGGGCCGTCACCGAGCCTTCGAAGCCGGCCACCTGGCAAAGCGGCGTGGCCGTGCCCAGCCGCCGCACCACGATGGCGTCGCTGGAGCCAAAGCGCTTCACGTCGGTGGTGATCACCTCGGGGCGGCCGTCGCTGGTGAGATCCCCCAGGGCGAAGGCCGCGCCGGCTCCCTTTACGCGGTGGATCAATCGTCCGTCGGCCACCCGCCGGATCGCCAGTCGCCCCCGGCGATCCAGCACCGCCACGAGGGGACGGGGGGGACGAGGGGCCCGGCGGCGCGCACCCCGCCGGGCCGAGGCGCGCGCCTTGGCCGGGGAGCGCTCCGGGGACCGGGAGCGGGTCGCGGCGCGGCCCGGGCCCGTGCCGGAGCGGGTGGTGGCGAAGCGCACCCCGTGCACCACCGACGGCAGCTTGAAGGGAAGCGAGTAGGCGGGCTGAAACGCCAGGGAGCGCCCCTTGAGCTCGGCGCGACCGGGCAGCGGGAACAGCACCGCCAGGCGTCGGCGTCCCCGCAGCCGCGGCGCGCCCACGGGGTACCCGTCCACCTGCCGGCGGACGGTGAAGGCGCCGCCGCGAAAGGAGATGATGCTGCCCACCGCCCGGGCGCTGCTGCGCGCCAGGATGTCCTGGCGGCGATCCCCGTCCAGGTCGGCCAGCGCCAGGCTGGCGAGGGGGAACCGCGGCGACGTCGCCGCCCGCGCCCCGGCGAGGGCCACCCGCGCCACTCGATCGAACCGCTGATACACCGTGGACCAGCGCAACACCCGGACGTGGGCGCGCTCGAGCAGCACCAGCTCGGTGCGCCCGTCGCCGTCCACGTCCCCCAGGGCCGCGCCCCACAGCGGCTGCTTGCCCACCGGGGTCCAGCGCCCGCTGCACGAGACCGTCTCGGGGCGGGTGGGCCGCTTCAGGTAGGAGCGCAGCTCGGCGTCCAGCGGGGTGGAGGTGTGCAGGTGGGTCAGCAGGCGACCCTGGCGTCCCTTGAGCCGCCCCCAGAGGGTGACCTGGCTGCTCCAGAGCTCCCCTCTCAGGTGCAGCCGTCCGCCCGCCTCGCGCAGGGTTATCAGCAGGGTGAGCGCGTAGCCTCCGGCACGGCCCTTGCGGCGCACCGTGGCCGCGGGCATGTGGGCCGGGGCGAAGGCGACCTTGCGGAACCGCAGGGCGCGCAGGCGGGTGGCCACCAGGCCGGTGGTCACCCGCACCAGGCGGTGCAGCCCGGTGCTGTAGTGCCCGGGCGGGAGCCGGAGCTGCGCGAGCACCGAGAGTGAAGGGATGCGGCGGCCCTCCAGGGCGGGGCCCAGCCGGCCGGCAAAGTCCACGGCGAGCCCGTCGAGCCGCCCCGCGGGAGGCGGCAGCCCGCCGGCGCGAGCGTGGACGGGCGCCAGGGTCCCCGGGGACGTTCCCCACAGGGAGACCGCGACGGACATGGCGACGGCGATCAGGATCGACAGGCGAATGCGCACGGGGGGATGATCCTCGAGGTGACGAGCCAGGTCACCACGGCCCGCGGGGCCACGACCCGCGATGCCACGACCCGCGGAGCCACGACCCGCGATGCCACGACCCGCGGAGCCACGACCCGCGAAGCCACGACTCGCGAGGCTTCGACCCGCGGGGCCACGACCCGCTGGGCCGCTCGCGCGATGGGCCGCTCGCGCGATGGGCCACCCGTTGGCAAGCCCGCCGCGGTTCAGCCGTGGCCCGCGCGCCACAGGGGCGGGCCACGGCGCCCGCTCACTCGCCATCTTGTAACACGTGGTCCCCGGGATCAACCTCGGGCTCCAGCGCGGGGGCCGGCTCCGGCGCGGTGTCGGGCACGAAGTGCTCGCGGCGGGCGCCGGGGGTATCCTCGGGCACGGCGCGGCCCGTCTCCCGGTCCACCCAGCGGGTGACCACCTGGGGCGGCTTTTCGAAGGAGCGCTTCTTTTTGCCACGCAGGGCCTTGCCCATGATCCGGGCCCAGATGGGGGCGGCGGTCCGCCCCCCGGTCTCGCGGCGCCCCAGGGACCGGAAGTCGTCGTGGCCCACCCACACCACGGCCACCAGCTCAGGGGTATACCCCACGAACCAGGCGTCGCGGTTGCGGTTGGAGGTGCCGGTCTTGCCGGCGGCCGGTCGATTGATCCGGCGCGCCCGGCGGCCGGTGCCTCGCCGCACCACCGAGGTGAGCAGGGAGGTGAGCACGAAGCTCGTCTGAGGGCTCAGGGCCCGGACCGCTTCGGGTCGCTCCATCGGCAGCCCGCCCACGCGTCGCAGAAAGCGCGGGGCGCGGTAGCGCCCGCCATCGGCGAAGCTGGCGAAGGCCCCGGCCAGCTCCAGCGGGCGGATTCCCGAAGCCCCGAGGGCCAGCGACAGGTGCTCGGTGAGCGCCGAGCGGATGCCCAGCTTGTGCGCCAGCCGGCGCACCCGGCGGTTGCCCACCCGCTCGTAGATCCGGCAGGCCACGGAGTTGACCGAGCGGGTCAGGGCCTCGCGCACGGTGATGTGGCCGCGGTAGCGCTTGCGCCCCCGCTGCCGAATGTGCAGCCAGTTTTCGCAGGGGTGGGGCGCGTCGGGCAAGCGCGTGGCCGGCGTGATCTGGCGCTGCTGCAGCGCCGCGGCGTAGACGATGGGCTTGAAGGTGGAGCCAGGCTGCCGCACCGCGTCCAGGGTGCGGTTGAAGTCCCCCACCCGCTGGCGATAGCCGCCCACCATGGCCTTCACCTCGCGGGTGCGCACGTCCAGCACCAGCGCCGCCCCCTGGGGCCCCTGGGCCAGCTGCAGCCGCATGGGCGCGTCGCCTCGGGCCCGCCTGACCACGCGCACGTGGACCACCGTGTGACGGCGCAGCACCCGGGAGGGGGGCTTGACCTTGGGGTTGTAGCGCGGCTCCCGATCCAGGCGGAGCCGTCCCTCGGCGTGCCCCAGGGACACGGTGGCCGTCTTCGCGGGGTCGTCGAGCGTTGTCACCAGGCCGCGGTAGATCCGGCCTGGCACCGGGCGCCGGGGTTGCTTTTTCGTCAGGCGTTTCAGCAGGCGCGCCCGGGCCGCCTTGGACAGGGGGCGGCCGAAGCGCATGGCCCCCTGGCGCCGATCCACGGCGCGCAGGCCCCGCTGCAGGGCCTGACGGGCCACGCGCTGGAGCCGAGGGTCGCAGGTGGTCACCACGGTCTGGCCCAGGTAGGGCAGCGCCTTTTTGCCGTAGCGCGCGATGAGGCGCTTGCGGGCCAGCGACACGTACTCGGCGCAAGGGCGGGGCTCGCGTTGGGCGGGCCGCTTGACCACGGGCAAGGGCCCCTCGCGCACCGCCTTGGCCTGGGCCGGCTCGATGAAGCCCTGCTCGATCATCTGCTCGAGCACGTAGCGCTGCCGCGCGCGGGCCCGCTCGGGGTGCTTGAGGGGGGACAATCGCTCTGGACCCTGGGGCAGGCCGGCGAGCAACGACGCCTCGGCCAGGCCGATTTTTTCCACGTCCTTGCCGAAGTAGAGTCGCGACGCCTCTTGCACACCGTAGCGACGGTGTCCGAAGTAGATCTGGTTCAAATACAGCTCGAGGATCTGCTCCTTGGACAGCGTCTGCTCCAGGCGACGGGCCAGGATCACCTCTTGCACCTTGCGGCGCAAGGTCCGCTCGGGGCTCAGAAAGAAGGTCTTGACCACCTGCTGGGTGATGGTGGAGCCGCCCTGCTTGTAGCGCCCGGCGCGCAGGTTCACGAAGAAGGCCCGCACCATGCCCCAGTGGTTGAGCCCCCGGTGCTCGAAGAACCTCGCGTCCTCGGCCGCCACCACGGCGTTGATCAGCACCTTGGGCAGCCGCCGGTAGGGCACCACGGTCCGGCGCTCCTCGTAGATCTCCCCGATCACGGTCTTGCCGTCGGCGGCCAGCACCCGCGTCACCTGCTTGGCCCGGAAGTCCTCGAGGCCGCTCACGTCCGGCAGCTCCGCGTCGGCGCCGTAGACCGCGAAGAGGCCCGCCAGGGTGCCGATGCCTCCCAGCGCGCCGAGAAACAGCAACAGCAGCGCCCATTTGGATAGGCGCAGGCCGATGCGCAGGGCCCGTTGGCCGCGGCTCGTCTCCACCGCCGCGACGGAGGCCTCGCCCTTGCCGCGGGTGCGGCCCTTGCTGCTGGCCGCCGCGCCCTTGCGCGTCGAGCCCGAGGCCCTGCTCTTGGCTCCCGAAGCCTTGCTCTTGGCTCCCGAAGCCTTGGCGTTGGAGCCCGAAGTCCTGCTTTTGGAGCCCCCGCCCGAGGGCTTCGCGCCCTTGCGCGATGCGGGCGGCTTGCGGGTGTTGCGGCGCGGGGGGCGGCGCAGCGATGAGTCGGAGGTCATGACGCCTCTTCTCCGGTTTCGTCGATCGCCGCAACGTCTCTGCAACCTGGATGCCGCCACGAAACTCCTCGTGAAACCCCTCGGAATCCTTGCGACCAGCCCCAGGGTGTGTCCTTGGGGACACCTTGACCGGGGACGGCTGGACTCACCGCAGGGAGCCGTAACCAGGGGCCGAGCCGACAGCTCACGGCGACCCCTCGTCCAGGATCAACCCGGCCGCCCGCACCGAGAGGCAATACCACAGGGCACGCAAACGCTCCAGTCGCGCCGGCGGCAGATCGCCGGGAGCGCCCAGGGTCTGGCGCACCCGGGCCGCCACGGCGTGGGTGGCCAGGGCCACCGACACCGAGAGGTTGAAGCTCCCGGTGAAGCCGTGCATCGGGATGGCGAAGGTCCCGTCGGCGGCGGAGACGGCGCCGGCGGTGAGCCCGTCGCGCTCGTTGCCGAACACCAGGGCCAGGGGGCGCTTTGCCGGGATCTCTTCGAAGGGCACCGCTCCCTCGGGCGCCGCGGCCCACAGGGAGAAGCCCTGCGCCCGCAGGCGGCGGTAGGCCGTCGGGGTGTCGGGGTGCCGGTGGACCGTCACCCACTGCTCGCAGTGCAGCGTGACCTTGCCGGCCACCCGGAACGCCTCGCGCTGCTCCACCGCGTGGAAGTCCTGCAGGCCGATGGCCTCGGCGCTGCGGATGGCCGCCGCGCCGTTGTGGGGATCGTGCAGGTTCTCCACCACCACCGTGAGGCGCGTGAGCCGCTGGGCGAGCACCTGCTCGATGCGCGCCTGCCGGCGCGCGGTGAGGTGGGGCCGCAGCCGTGCGCAGATCACGTCGGGGGGCATTCGCGCCACGTAGGCTTCGGCCTGCTCGCGGGTCAGGGGCTGTGGCTGCGGCATGGATCTCAGTATCCCCAGGCGCCGCCCACGGCGACGTTGAGCTGGTCGAGGGGTCGATACAGCCCCGCGTCTCCCAGGCGCATGAGGCGGCTGTACTGAGCCAGCACGTAGAGGTTGCGCAGCGGACGATAGCGGGCCTCGGCCGCCACCAGCAGGCCCCCACCCCGGCCGAGATCCTCGGCGTTGAGAAACCCGAAGCGCTCGAGCAGGGCCGCCGCCACGAAGCGGCGGCCCACCAGCACGGTGGTGCGCGCGCCCAGCGCCTTGCCCACGAGGCCGGGGCGGTGATCGTAGTGTGCGGCGATCTCCACCCAGGGCGCGATGCGCAGGCCCGCCTCGCCCCGCCAGGCGTTGCCCGCCGGCAGCAGGTCCGCCTCCAGGGCGCCGAGCTTGGTGGGCACGGGCCCCTCGCCAGACAGCCCCTGCAGGGCGCGCCGGGTGAGGGGGTACTGCAGCCGCTGCACGTCATAGATGAGATCCACCCAGGAGGGCAGGTACCCCGGACCGAGCCGCCGGTACTCCACCCCGCCGAACAGCCCCACGCGCCCGCCGAAGGGGTGCGCCGCGAAGGAGGCGCCCACGTGCAGGCCGAGGGCCGGATCGGCCACGCCCCGCTCGGGGATCAGCAGGTTGCCGTCCACATACACCCGCAGGTGCTCCTTTTCCGGGTCGTCGGGGTCGCCGAGCTCGTAGGCCACGTCCAGCCCCACGGCGCCCAGCAGGGAGCGGGTGACCGCCAGGTTCCGGTGATCGTCGATCCGCCGCGCGCCCTGCTCGTCGAGGCGCACCGCCCGCGGGGCCCGGAAGTCCAGCAAGGAGGCGGCTCCGATGACCAGGGCGTGGGGTCCGGTTCGCACCGGCGCCCCCGAGACGCGGAGCCCGGCGAGCTCCGGGGCCACGAAGTCGTCGAGCATCAGATCCACCTGCCAGCGGGGCGCGGCCACCCGGGCCGCGAATCCGCCATGGGGGTGATCGAGATCCACCGCGCTGTGATAGTCGCGGATGAGCGAGCCGTGCCCGAGGGAGTAGCCGGCCAGCTCTCCGAGGGAGAAGCCGAGGGCGACCTCCCGGACCTGGCGTCGATAGGAGGCGTAGCGCAGCAGGTAGGCCAGATCCGACGGCTCGTCCCAGTCCTCCCGCCGGACCCCGAGCCCCTCGCGGTTGGCGCCCCGGTCGGCGATTCGCAGGCGGAGCCGCGCCTGGATCCCCAGCGTGAAGCCCCCCTCCTGCAGATCGAAGCCCACCTGGACCGTGGTCAGTAGATCCGGGCCCAAAAAGCCCAGGCCCGCGTCTCCCTCGAGCTCGCCCCAGGAGCGCGGCGCCGCGTGTTCCCGGCGCGTGCGGCCGTCGTCGTCCCTTGCGGCGGCGTCTGCTGCGTCCGGGCCTCTGTTCGACCCGGATGAGCGGCTGAGCTCGGCGTCCGGGGATCGCTCCTGGGCGACCGCGAAGGTCCCGGTCAGCCCATAAAGCAGCCCCCCGAGCACGGCGATCACTGGCGTAGATCCAACTCCCACTGGGAAGGGCAAAGCAAGCGTTACCAGTTTTATCCAATTGTTTCGGGGAGAAGACGCGACAGCTCGGCAATGACCCGCGTGTGTTCGATGCCTACACATACCTACCTTGTACTACATCATCCCCCTCCGGGGCAAGAATCCTGCGGACCCCCTGGACCGCCGAAGCGAGGGAGCGATTGAGGCAGAACCGCCCTCGCGCGGCATCTTTGTCTAGTCCCGCCGCAGCGAGGTTTGCTCCAAAGCTCGGCACGGGATCTGCTACACTGCTCGCGACGCCACCGGGTCGTCGAAGGAGTGGGAAACGAGCCATGAGCAGTAAGCGTGAGCGACACGAACCCAGGGAGCGTCGTTCCCCGGTGGAGACCGTCGACAACTACACCGACGACTTCGTCCGCGAGCTGGGGCTGCCCACGCTGCCCGGCAGCATCCCGCAGCGGCTGGAGGAAGCCCTGCGGACCCGGATCAAGGCCCTTTTGTACCGCCTGCGGGAGGCGCGCACCGAGCGCTACGTCAAGCTCATCGAGATCCGCCTGGTCCGCGAGGCCATGCAGGCGGTGCTCGCGGCCCACGAGCTCGGTCTGTCCGACAGCGAGGCGCTGTATGCCGAGTTCCGCCGCCGGGTGGAGGATCTCGGCTACGAGCGCACCGACGTGGGCTTTGCCAGGCGTCCCAACGAGCCTTGACCCGCTCCCTTACGTGATCGCGCCCGATGGGGGGCTCGCGGTTTGCGCCCTCGTCGAGTTTGGCTATACTCGCCAGCGGAAGCGTTCGGGGACCGGTGTCCCCCGCGGCCTTCAAAGCCGTATGAGACAGGCTTAACGGCCGAGTCTGGCGGGTTCGACTCCCGTACGTTTCCGTCCCTTCCCGTAGGCCCGGTTCTGGACCATCTCCTCGGTCTTCCAGGGCGCCTCGCCGCCGCCCAGGTACTGGTGGAACCACTCGAGGTGGGCGTTGTAGTACACGGGCATGGATTTCACGCGGCTCGGCCAGTGGCCGTCCTCGGAGAAGATCACCAGCCGGGCGGGCACGCCCTGCTTGCGCAGGTCGGTAAACAGCGCGATGGACTGGGTGTACGGAATTCGGTAGTCACGTTCCCCGGTGAGGATCAAGGTGGGGGTCTCGATCTTCGTGGCGTGGTTCGAGGGCGAGAAGCGGCGCCAGGCCTTGCGGGTCCAGGGCTGTCCCCCGAGGTCCCACTCCGGGAACCAATGCTCCTCGGTGGTGGCGTACCACATGCGCAGGTCGTACACGCCCATCATGGAGGCCGCGGCCTTGAACCGGTCGGTCTGGCTGATCACCCAGTTGGTGAGATATCCGCCGTAGGACCAGCCCATGATGCCCAGACGCTGGGGGTCCACGTAGGGCAGCTTGGCCAGGGCGTCGGTGACCCGCAGGGTGTCGCGGTACACCTGGCCTCCCCAGTCCTTGGAGATGGCCGCGGTGAAGTCCTGCCCGTAGCCGGTGGAGCCGGTGGTGTTGGGGAAGGCCACCACGTAGCCCTTGGCCGGGTAGACCTGCCAGTCGCCGCGGAAGCTGTCGGACCACTGGTACTGCGGCCCCCCGTGTACGTTGAGGATGAGGGGGTAGCGTCGGCCGGGCCGAAAGCCGTGGGGCTTGACCACCCAGACGTGGATCTTCCGGCCGTCGGCGCCCGGTACCCAGAGCGACTCGGCCGGCCGGAAGTCCACCCGGTCGACCAGGGCCGCGTTTTGCGACGTGAGCTTTCGCGGCGTGCGGCCGTCGGCCGAGACCGCGTACAGCTCGGGGGGTTGGGCCACCGTGGAGTGGGTGAAGGCGATGACCTCGCCGGCGGGCGCCAGGTGGAACTCCGCCACCGACGGCGGCGCGGGCAGGCGGGCCAGGCGCCCGCTGGGCACCGCCACCCGGTACAGCGGCCACCGCCCGCGCACGGGCGCCTGCACCAGGATCCCCTTGGCGTCGGGGAACCACTGGTACTCGTGGACGGGGTGATCGAAGTCGGCGGTGAGCACCCGCACCTTGCCCGTGGAGCGCTCCAGCAGCGCGAGGCGGTGGCGATCCGATTCGTAGCCCGGCTCGCGTTGCATGCGGTAGGCCAGGTATCGGCCGTCGGGCGAGTAGGTGCACGAGCCGTCCCACGCCGGGTTGACCCGCGTGAGGTTCAGGGGGTTGGTGAGCGAGCCGGGGGCGCCCGCCGCGGCGGCGCCCGCCGCGCCAGCGCCCGCCGCGCCAGCGCCCGCCGCGCCAGCGCCCGCCCTGGGAGAAGGCGTCGTCACCGCGGGTGAGGGGCGCCCCCCGTCGCCCGGGGAAGCGGGGAGGCGCGCCGCCCGGGTCAAGGCCTGCCGAGCGCCTTGGATGCCGGCGGAGGCGCCCCCGCGGGCCGCGCCCCCGCGGGCCGCGCCCGCGCCGCCGTCTGCCGGGGGGAGCGGCGGCAGCCGCACCACGTAGACGTCGCTGTTGGTGGACGAGGCGCGGCGCCGCGCTGGGGCCCGGTTGGAGGAGAAGCACAGCTCGCGGCCATCGGGAGAGAAGGCGAGCTCTCCGCCGTGGCTGAGGCTGATGGGGGGGCTGTGGTGCGGCCCCGGAGTGAGGTCGGTGAGCTTGCGCGTCTCGATGTCCAGCAGGAACACGTGCTGACGGCGGCCGTCGTCGTAGCGCGTCCAGTGGCGAAAAAGCAGCTCATCGGCCAGGTGCGCCTTCACCGGTCCCTTGCGGCGGCGCTTCATGCGCGCCTTGTTCTTGGCGTCGTCCAGGGGGTGCTCCGGATAGACCCGGGTGACGAAGGCCACCCGCCGGCCGTCCGGGGAGTAGCGGGGGTGCGACACGCCGGTGGACAGCGTGGTGAGCTGCTCCGGGTCACCGCCGGCCAGCGGCAGCCGCCACAGATGGGTGCCGTCCTCGCGCGTGGAGACGAACAGCAGCCAGCGCCCGTCGGGGGACCAGCTCGGGCTGTGGTCCGCGGCCTCGTGTCGGGTGAGCTGGCGCGCCTCCTTGCCGTCGACCCCCACCACGAACAGGTCGAGCTGGGAGCGGCCCTTTTCGAGGTTCATGGTCCGTCGCACGAAGGCCACCCGCTTTCCGTCGGGGGACACGGCGGGCGCGCGAATCCCCTTGAGCCGGTACAGGTCGCGGATGTGCATGGGCCGCTTGCGCGCTGACGCCGGGTCTCCCGGGACGGGGTCGGCAAAGGGCCAGGGCCCCGCCGCCTCGGCCGCCGGCGCGGTCCGAGCGCGCGGGGTCGCCCGCGGCAGGGACGCCGCGGGGTGGGTGAGGGGCGCCTCGGTCACCGCGTCCACGCTCCCACCGAGGGTCTGTCCCGGCGGAGGCGCATTGACCGGCGGCTGCGGGGCGCGGCCGTCGCAGCGCAGCCCGAGCAGGGCGATGGGGGCAACCAGCCACAGGGCGGGGTGGCACCTCATCAGGTCCGTTCGGCGTGGGAAGGGGGCGGAAGTCGAGCGCAGGGTTCTCATGAGAGCTCCTGTGGGGCACGGGGCGTAGCGCAGTTGTACGTCGATGTCGCGCAGTGTAGCGAGGTTGCCGCCATCGGACCACCTGGAGAAGTAAGCCGGTGAAAATATACAGTGAAAAAAACGCGATGGGATCCGGTTGACGAAGGCGACATGGTGATTATCGCAGATAGTGCGGCGTTCATGTGAGGCGTGTAAAGGAGGCTCGAGATGAGATGGGAATGCGCCGAGTGTGGTGGCCAGACCAGCGGTCAGAGTCGACCCAATGTCTGCCCCCTGTGCGGCATCGGTGGAGCGCTCTTCATCGTCCCCGAGATCGAGGCGGAGCAAGGGGGCGAGGAGGGCGGTCTGCGAATGGCCTGGTTGGAGTACGGCATGAGCTGGTCGGGGACTCCGACCTCCCGTGATGGATCGGGATCGAGCTCTCCGCCCGGATCGGAGCCCAGCCAGGGAGCCTGAGCCAGCGCCCAGCGAGGGGGTGGAGGGGGGCCATTGGCGGCTGATCTCGGGCTGTTGAGCTGCCGAGTTCCGGGGGGCGCGCG
>CAYFWA010000069.1:0-16002 GCA_964346625.1 uncultured Myxococcales bacterium | reverse complement strand
GTGGTCTGGGAAGGTGGGGTGGGAAGGGGAAGGGAAGGTGAGCTACCAGACCGAGCTCTCGATGGTGTTGGTGGGGACGTTGCCCGTGGTGAGGCCGCCCACCAGGTAGATGTGGGCCGAGCCCACGGTGGAGCCGAGCAGGTAGCGAGGCACGACCAGGTTGAATCCCAGGGCGTTCCAGTTCGAGAGCTGCGGCGGATCATCCATGGGGGGACACGGCGAGCCGGTGCCGCAGATCTCGTTGGACGCGCTGGCATCCGAGACCTGGTGATCCTGGCCGCCGAACACGAAGAGCTGGTTGGCCGCGGCGGCGTGCCCGTAGCCCGCAAAGGCGGGGGAGAAGGAGTCCACCGCGATCCAGGTGTCCAGCCCACCGCCGGCGAGCACCAGGGCTGCCTCCACGTTGATGACGTCGATGGTGCCGGCGCTGTTCACGCCGCCGCCGGCGTAGATCCAGGTGTCTCCGGCCGTGATGCGGTCGGTGACCCCATCGTCCACCACGAAGGCGCCGAGCTGCCAGCGGGCCGCCGCCAGGGGGTTGGCCGTGTCCTCGGTCCAGGAGGCGCCGGTGGGTACGTCCCCGATGGTCAGGTCCACCGGGATCCACTCGTACGTGTCCAGGGCCTGATCGGCGCCATCTCGGCCCGCCAGGGCGTACAGGTACGCGGTGGATGGATCCCCGGGATCCACGCCGAGACCCAGGCCGAGCCCCTCGCGGGCGACGGCCAGGTCGGGCAGCGGCTTCCAGGTGCCCAGGTCCCCGATCTCGAGCGGGGTCTGTGCCGGATCGGTGGTGCCCCCGGTGTCGGTGTACTGCACCGTGGAGCCCCCGGTGACCTCGGCCAGCAGCTCGAGGTCACTGGCGGTGAGCCCCGGGGTGGGGGTGCGGTAGATCCGGTATCCCACCGCGCCGGTGACGGCGCTCCAGGTCAGGGTGATCTGGGCGTTGTCCGGCAGCGTGGTGGGGATCTGCAGGGGCTGTGGATCGCTGGGCAGGGTCTCGCCCCCCGGGTTGTCCGGATCCGTGGCGGCCATCACCGCCGAGACCCGGTAGTACCAGATCCCCGGCCCCAGGCCGGCGGGATCCACCAGGAGGGAGAGATCCACGATCTCCGGGCTGTCGTTGGGATCCAGGATCTCGGCCCGGTGGATCGAGCGCACGGCGCCGGAGCCGTCGTTGCCGCCCACCAGGAAGACGTGGCGGCCCACCACCCGGGCCGACGCGAGGGTGCGCGGTCCGGGGAGGGTGCGGGGCAGAGTGCGCCAGGTGCCCAGGTCGCCGAACCGATCCACGGGCACCGCCTCGATGGAGTCGAAGGCGTTGGTCGCCTGACCGTCGTCGCCGCCCATCACGTAGAGGAACCGGGCCGCCCGGGTGGCGCGACCGTAGACGGCCACGGGGGCGCGCCGGGCCACGAAGAACGGGGCGTTCGCCGTGGTGGGCGCGATGTTCTCCGCGGGGTTGGTGATCCCCAGGGCCGAGAATTCGCCATAGGAGCCGTCCGGGTTGGTGACCCGGATCACGCACACCGAGCCCTCCACGATCTGGTTGGCCGGCACGGTGGCGTCGATCTGCCCGCCGCTGGAGCTGTTCACCGTCACCGCGTAGGTGGTCTCGGTGTTGTTGGGCGCCTTGCAGATGGCGTCCA
Source organism: uncultured Myxococcales bacterium (assembly GCA_964346625.1). Classification (GTDB taxonomy): domain Bacteria; phylum Myxococcota_A; class Polyangia; order HGW-17; family JAJRWW01; genus CAYFWA01. The sequence goes on along the minus strand of CAYFWA010000069.1, from coordinate 14,353 downwards.
CGGTGGGCGTGTCGAACCCTGAGCCCCGGATGACGATGTCGTGGGGCGAGGCGTTGGGCACCGACCCCGGGGTCACCGAGTCCACCAGGGGCGGTGGGTTGGCCGTGACCGTGAAGCCCGCCGGGATCAGCCCCACCTCGCCGGTGGGGTTCACCACGATTACGTCGTAGTCCCCCACCGCCAGGCCGTCGGGCACCACCGCCGTGATGGTCCCGGCGTCGATGTAGCCCACCGCCGACAGGCCGGTGGCCAGGTCGTTCGAGCCGGCGGAAACAGGATTGAGATAGGCTCGAGGAGGATTGACGAAGCCGACCGAGCCGGCCGGCGGTGGGTCGAGGGCGAACAGGGTGACGTCGGTCTGGCTGCCGGTCCACCCGAAGGGCGGATCGATCTGGTCCAGGGCCATGGTGAGGGTGTCGGTCACCTGGAAGGCGTCCGGCAGCTCGCCGTAACAGCCGAGAGCGTCCTCCACCCGCACGTCGTAGCCGCCCGGCGCGAGCCCCTGGGGAACGATCGCCAGCGCGCGGTTCGGGCGCGCCGGATCGTAGGTGAAGGTCAGGGGCTGCCAGGCGAGGGTGGTGCCCGTGGGCCGGATGGAGACGTCCTGGACGTTGCCGCCGTTGATGCCCGACAGGTAGATGGTCACCTGCAGGTTGATCCCGTTGTAGACCACGGGCGGGTCCACGAAGTAGACCACTGGGTTGGGAACCACCTCCACCACCGCATTCAGGGTGGACTCACAGCCGGCGCCGTTGGACACGGTCACGTCGTAGGTGCCCGGCGGCAGGTTGTTGAAGGTCACCCGCAGCTCGCCGGCCGACACGAAGGTCACGCTGTCGGGCGACAGGCCATCGAAGGTCACCTGGGTGGAGGCGGTGAAGCCGCTGCCCAGGATGGTAAAGGTGTTGGGCCCCTCGCAGGTGAGGGTGGGCGACACCGAGGAGATGGTGGGGGTGGGCCCCACGCTGAAGGTGGCGGTGTCCTCGCACTGCTGGGTCACCGGCAGCCGGACCGTCACCTCGTAGTCTCCCACCCCGAGGCCGGCGGGCAGGTCCACGGTGAGCGCGGTGCACGCCTCGGCGTCCACGAACTTGCCGTAGATGGGCTGGCACCCGGCCCGCGAGACCACGGACAGCGGGTTGCCGTCGAAGGTGACCTCGGGAGGCTGGCCGTCCACCCACAGCAGGCCGGTGCCCTGGATGGTGAGCTGGCCTGGGATGGCTGTCTCACAGGCCACCGGCGGCACCAGGGCTTCGATGGCGAAGTCAGCGCACCAGTCCCAGCGCGTGCAGTTGATGAGACAGCCGTCGGTGCTGTCCAGGTTGGCGTCGTCGCACTCTTCCACCCCGGCCCACAGGAAGCCGTCGCCGCAGCGGGCGGCCTCGCAGGTGGACAGGCAGGCGTCGGTGTCGTCGGCGTTGCCGTCGTCGCACTCCTCCTGCCCGGCCCAGCGGAAGCCGTCGCCGCAGCGGGCGAGCTCGCAGGTGGTGGGGCAGGCGTCGGTATCGCTGAGGTTGCCGTCGTCGCACTGCTCCCGGGCGGTTTGGACCACGCCGTCGCCGCACTCGGCCAGCCGGCAGGTGCTCAGACAACCGTCGGTGTCGTCGCCGTTGCCGTCGTCGCACTCCTCGAGGGGCTGCAGGATGCCGTCGCCGCAGCGCGGGAGCCGGCAGTCGGCCAGGCAGTCGTCGCTGTCCACCGAGTTGCCGTCGTCGCACTCCTCCACGCCGATGCGCAGGTGCCCGTCCCCGCAGAAGGCCTGCAGACACGTATTGAGGCACGCGTCGGCGTTGCTGGCGTTGCCGTCGTCGCACTCCTCGCCGGCCTCGGGTTGCACCACGCCGTCGCCGCAGGTGGGCAGCCGGCACTGGCTCGTGCAGCCGTCGGCGTCGTCGGTGTTGCCGTCGTCGCAGGCCTCCACCCCGATCCGGAGGATGCCGTCGCCGCAGCGGGCCCGCCGGCAGGCGTTGGTGCAGGCGTCGTGGTCGTCGGCGTTGCCGTCGTCGCACTCCTCGCCCTGTTGCAGGACCCCGTCGCCGCAGGAGGGCAGGCGGCAGGCGTTGGAGCACTCGTCGTAGTCCAGGTCGTTGCCGTCGTCGCACTCCTCGCCGGGTTGCAGGATGCCGTCCCCGCAGCGGGGGAGGGTACACTGGTTGGTGCACCCGTCGTCGTCCACCGCGTTGCCGTCGTCGCAGGCCTCGGCCCCTTCCACCTCGCCGTTGCCACACTCCGGGGCGTCGTCACCGCAGCCCGTCGCCGGGCCCAGCGCCAGCAGCGCCAGCAGCGCCAGCAGCGCCAGCAGCCCGAAGGGGCTCGCGAAGCCAGCGGTGGAGCTGCTGCCCGTCCGGCAGAGACGGTGTGGTTGTCTTTCGTATCCAGGGCCCCCCCGGCCGCGGCCCTCGCCGCGGGCCCGGGGACCCCATCGCTTTCGGATGGAGATCCTCATGGCTTACTCCCACTCGTACTCACAGACGTAGGCGTGGCTTTCGTTGCACACCTCGTCCGACCAGGTGGAGGCCGACGCCGTTAGCAGGCCGCAGTCCCCGTTGCCGGCGGGCTCGCCGCTGGCCCAGCCGTCGTGGGTCTGGGCGAGGACGTTGTTGGGGCCGAGGATCCACACGAAGGTCCCCTCGCTCCACTGGTCCGTGAGGCCGATCCAGGCGTCGGAGGAGACCTGGTTCACCAGGCCGGTGACGAAGGTGTTCTCGGCGGCGGAGCCGATCTCCACGAGGTGGGCGCCGATGAGCTCGCAGGCCTGCTCGGCGCTGAGCCAGGGCAGCGGCTCGGCGAAGGCCATGTAGCAGTGGCCGCCGTTTATGCCCTGGGCCTCGCCGTAGATGCACTCGCGGGTGCAGGTAGACGAGCACCAGTCGCCGTCCACCAGGTTGCCATCGTCGCACTCCTCGCTGCCGGCCTGCAGGAACCCGTCGCCGCAGCTCGGCAGCAGGCAGGTGTTCAGGCAGCCGTCGGTGTTGTCGAGGTTGCCGTCGTCGCACTCCTCCATGCCGGTCTCGACGATGCCGTCGCCGCAGGAGGGCAGCCGGCACATGGCGGTGCAGCCGTCGTTGTCGTCGAGGTTGCCGTCGTCGCAGGCCTCCACCGCGGCGCGCACGTAGCCGTCACCGCAGGTGGCCGCCTCGCAGGTGTCCAGGCAGCCGTCGGTGTTGTCGAGGTTGCCGTCGTCGCACTCCTCCAGCCCGGTGGCGTCGCGGTTGACGTAGCCGTCGCCGCAGATGGCCGTGAGGCAGGTGTTGAGGCAGGAGTCGTGGTTGCTCAGGTTGCCGTCGTCGCACTCCTCGCCGGCCTGGACGATGCCGTCGCCGCAGCGGGGCAACGTGCAGTCGTTGGCGCAGCCGTCGGCGTCGTCGGTGTTGCCGTCGTCGCACTCCTCCACGCCCAGGTGCAAGAAGCCGTCGCCGCAGGAGGCGATCTCGCAGGAGGTGGGGCACGCGTCGGTGTCGTCCCAGTTGCCGTCGTCGCACTCCTCGCCGTCGTGCAGGATGCCGTCGCCGCACATGGGCATCCGGCAAGCGGTGGTGCACTCGTCGAAGTCGATGTCGTTGCCGTCGTCGCACTCCTCGCCATCGTGCAGGATGCCGTCGCCGCAGCGGGGGAGGGTACACTGGTTGGTGCACCCGTCGTCGTTCACCTCGTTGCCGTCGTCACACTGCTCGTCGCCTTCGACCGTTCCATTGCCGCACACCGGCTCGTCGTCCTCGCAGGCCACGGAGGCCAGCGCAAAGATTGCGGTGATTCCAACCAGGGTGAGGGTCCTGCACAGCTTCATCGGTAACTCCTTTTCATTTCTATGGCTTCCGACTCGAGTTGAAAGCGGCCTCGACGCTGAGACCGTCGTGGTGGTGGAGGTGAGCGAGCGGCGGCGGGGCTGGGGGCGCGCCTCGGCGAAGATCCGGGCGGCAGATCGTCCCCTGCGGGCCCAAATGCGCCTTGCTCGTGGCCCGTTGCGGGAAAAAGAGACGCGATACGCTTTCGTTGAGCCACGGATGTCTCACCGCGGCCCAGCGGGGAAATGCTGGCGGCATGGATGGTGTCCTGTCTCCGTAGGGGTCTACGACCCGGGGGGGGAGGAGGATACACTTCTTCTCGAGAGCGGTCCTACGGCGGATACGTGTCGGCGCAGCAGCGGAAGCCGAGGTCGTCGTAGCGGTAATCCGGCTCGGCGGAGATGAAGTCGAAGTCGCAGGTGAGCGCCGGCTCGATGCTGAAGTAGGAGCCGCCGCGGATGCGGTAGGTGGTCGGGGAGCTGCCCACCTGGGTGCCGGTCCACTCCATGAGGTTGCCGCTCTGGTCCACCACGCCGTCGTCGCTGAGGCACTGGGTGGTGGCGGGCGGGGGGCAGCCGTGGGGCGCTCCGGTGGCCTGCACCCAGTCGTCGTCCGGGGCGGTGCAGTCGGGGTCGTAGTCCTCGCCGTTGCAGGTCTCGGCGTCATAGGTGTTGCCGTAGGGATAGAGGTTGCCCGCGGCGCCCTCGCAGGCCGCCTGCCACTCGGCCTCGGTGCACAGGCGCTTGCCCGCCGCGGCGCAGGCGGCCGCCGCGTCGGCCCAGTCCACCAGGTACCACGGGATCCGATCCGGCTCGGAGCAGGCCACGTGATCCATGCTGCCGCCCCCGAGGGAGGTGGCGTCGGGCCGGGAGGCCTCGTAGACGTCGATGTAGAAGTCCAGCGTGGCGGTGACCACGTGGGCCATCTGCCCGGGGGTGTCCTCGTCCACAGAGCCGTCGCAGTCGTCGTCCACCCCGTTGCACGTCTCGGTGGTGGGCGAGGCGCCGGGATCGGTGATCTGGCACTGTACGTCGGTGCCGGTGGAGTCGCACACGTACTCGCCCGTGCCCTGGCAGGCGCCGATGCCTCCGTCGTCGCAGGGCTCGCCCAGCAGGGTGAAGTCGTCGTCCGGCGTGCCGTTGCAGTCCCCGTCCCAGCCGTCGCACCGGGTCTCGTAGCCCAGGATCTGGTTGGGGTTCGCCGGGTCCACCTCCACCGATGCGGGCCACTGGCAGTACCAGTCGTGCGACAGCGGCCCGGTGCCGTCCGGATCCTCGCAGGCCGCGGTCACCCCCAGACAGGGGTTGTTCTCGTCGGTGCCCGCGGCGGGCGGCTCGGGTCCGTCGGTGCCCTGGTAGCACAGGCCCGATGGGGGTGTGAGGCCGTCGTCGATGGCCCCGTCGCAGTCGTTGTCCACGCCGTCGCAGTACTCCACCCCGGGGGGGTTCTCGGGGCAGGCGTACTCGCAGCCGTCGCCGCCCGAGGTGTGCAGGTCGCCGTTGACGTCGTTGTACCCGAGCTCGCAGGCGTACTGGCACTGGCCGCTCACGCAGTCCACCGGGTAGGCGTTGGGGGGCGGGCTGTCCCAGCAGCTCACCGCGCAGTCGCCGCAGTGGTTCAGATCGTTTTGCAGGTCGTAGTCCTCGTCGATGTCGTCGTCGCAGTCGTCGTCCGCGCCGTCGCACCGCTCGGCGCGGGGCACCACCTCGTTCACGCAGACCCCGCTCCAGTCGCCCCCGCTGCAGGTTTCGCTGCCCTCCTGGCAGGTGCCGGTGCAGCTCCCCGGGGCGTCGCACCCCGTGTCCGCGCCGTAGCCGGGGCTGTAGCAGGTCCGGGTGAGCGGGAGCCCGGCGCTGTCCTCGTCGATGTCGCCGTCGCAGTCGTTGTCCGCGCCGTCGCAGGCCTCCACGCCGCCGTTGGTCTGGGTGCAGGCGTACTCGCAGCCGTCGCCGCCGCTGCCCGCCACGAGGTCCCCGTTGAGGTCCCAGTGGTCGGCGTCGCACTGGTAGACGCACTGCCCGCCGCTGCAGCCCGTGGCCGAGGAGCTCGCCCCGGCCATGGCGCTGCAGTCGTTGCCGCAGGCGCCGCAGTGGGTCGGATCGGACTGCAGGTCGAAGTCCTCGTCGACGTCGCTGTCGCAGTCGTTGTCCGCGCCGTCGCAGGCCTCCACGCCGCCGTTGGTCTGGGTGCAGGCGTACTCGCAGCCGGTGCCGGCGTCGCCGGCCTGGACGTCACCGTCCAGGTCCAAGAAGCCGCTGAGGCAGGCGTACTGGCAGGCGCCGCCGCTGCAGCCGGTGGCCTGGGAGTTGGCCCCGGCGTGCTGGCTGCAGTCGTACCCGCAGCTCCCGCAGTTCTGCGGGTCGCTCTGGAAGTCGAAGCCCTCGTCGGTGTCGCCGTCGCAGTCGTTGTCCACGCCGTCGCCGCAGGCATCCACGCCGCCGTTGGTGAGCGTGCAGGCGTACTCGCAGCCGTCGGCTGGATCGCCGTTCACGTCATGGTAGCCCACCAGGCAGGCCAGCACCACGCACTGCCCGGCGGAGCAGCCCGGCACCGCGTTGGCCACGGTGGCGGCGCACTGCAGACCACAGCTCCCGCAGTTGGCCGGGTCGATCTGCAGGTCGAAGTCCTCGTCGATCTGCCCGTCGCAGTCGTTGTCCACCCCGTCACACTGCTCCGCGGCCGGGCCCACCTGCCCGCCGCAGAGCACGTTCCCTCCCACGCAGGTGAGGGTGCCGGCCTGGCACTCGCCGGTACAGGAGAAGTCCCCGGGGGAGCTCTCGGTACAGCCCACCGGGTGGGTGTAGCACTCGGCGGTGCCCAGCAGGGCGGTGGCGTCCTCGTCGATCTGGCCGTCGCAGTCGGTGTCCAGGCCGTCGCAGCCGTCGGGCGGAACCGGGGCGCAGTGCGACACCCCGTCCTCGTCGAGGTCGGCGCAGATCTCCCCCGCGCCGCAGTCCACCGGGTTGAGCTCGTCGCAGGCGGTGGCGTCCTCGGTGGCCAGCACGCGGCACTCGCAGCCGTTGTCCGGATCTCCGTCCTTGTCCACGTAGCCGCCCTCGCAGCGGTGGAGCTGGCACTGGCCCCCCACACAGGTGCCCTCGCCCTGGTAGAAGGCGCAGAGCCGGCCGCACTGGCCGCAGTTCTGCGGGTCGATCTGCAGGTCGAAGCCCTCGTCGGTCTGGCCGTCGCAGTTGTTGTCCACCCCGTCGCAGATCTCCGGGACTCCGGGCGCGCCGGCGCACTGATACTCGCAGCCGTTGCCGGGATCCCCATCGAGGTCCCAGTAGCTCGGGTAGCAGGACTCCACCACGCAGGTGGCGTCCTGGCAGCCCGGGACCGCCTTGTACAGGTCACAGGGCTGAAAGCAGCCGCCGCAGTGGTCCGGGTCGTCGGCCACCACGGAGGGCGCCACGTCATCCACCAGGCCGTTGCAGTCGTTGTCCGTGCCGTCGCACCTCTCCTCGGTGGGGACGCAGGCGTCGGGGTCGGGGACGTACACGTCGGCGCCGGCCCCGGCGTCGGGGAAATCCCAGGCGTTCTGGTTGGAGGTGCTCCAGGGGTCCAGGCGGCAGCCGGAGGCCGCCAGCAGCAGCGTCAGCGCCAGCGCCAGCCCCGCCCAGCCACTGGCTCGGGGGCGGGGTCGGCTTGCAAGGGCCATCGAGCCATGGAAGCGCTGGCGCTGAATCATCGCGCACCTCCTTTCCGCCCCTGCGCGCCGCGGCGCCGGATCCAGAGCAGCAGCCCCAGCAGCCCCAGCAGCGTGGGCGAGCCGCCAGGTGGACCGTTGCCGGTGGCGCAGCCGCAGCCGCCGCTGCCCGTGGCCAGCAGCTCGTCTCCCTGGGGATTGTAGAACTGCGGGTCGGCCTGGCACACCGGCTCCAGCGCCGGCTCGCCCAGCTCGTTCGTGGTCTCGAGCACCACGCAGTGGTGGAAGGCCGAGCAGCGCACCGGCTGGCAGGGATCCTCGGCGCAGGCGCCGGCGTAGCACTGCTCGCCCGACGGGCAGTCCACGCCCTCGCAGGGATCCGGAGCGCAGAGCCCGGTCTCCGGATCGCAGCGCTCCCCCGCCTCACACTGGGCCTCGGCGCAGGGATCCTGGGCGCAGACCCCGGGCTCGACGCAGCGCTCGTCGGGGGGGCACCGGCACAGCGGTTCGCACCGCGCCGTGCAGGGCTCGGTGTCGCAGTCGGGCACGCAGTACTCCGTCTCCGGGTCGCAGCCGGCCTCGGCGCAGGGGTCGGCGAGGCACGCGTGATCCACGCAGATCTCGTTCGGCGGGCAGTCCACGCCGGGCGCCGAGCAGCTCCGATCCACGCAGTAGCCGGAGGCGCACTCCTGCCACCACCGGCAGCTCACGCCTTCGCAGGGGTCCACGCACTGGCCGTCCACGCACTGCTCGCCCGGGGCGCAGACCTGGCCGCTACACAGATCCGGCATGCACACCAGCACCGGCTGGCCGTCCACCGGCCGCTCCTCGCAGACGGTGCCCGGCGGACACGGGTTCTCCGGATCGCACTCCCGGCGGCAGTCCGCCTCCAGGCAGTGGTACCGCGGCGGGCACAGCGCTCCGTCGTCGGGCTCGTCCACCCGGCCGTCGCAGTCGTCGTCCTCACCGTTGCACACCTCGGGGGTGGCGCCGTCGCCTCCGACGCACACGATCTGGCCCCCCACGCAGTCGGTCTGGCCCGCCTCGCACTGGCCGGTGGCCTCGCCGCAGGGTTGGCCTACGAAGTCCGCCACCTCGTCGGGCTCGTCGGCCTGGCCGTCGCAGTCGTCGTCCAGCCCGTTGCACTCGCCCGGATACGGGCCCTCGCCGCCCTCGCACACCTCCTGGCCGTCGACGCAGCGGAGCACCCCCGCCGTGCATCGCCCCAGGGGAGAGCCGCAGGGCAGGCCGAGGCCCGGGATCTCCGCCTCCTCGTCCACCTGGCCATCACAGTCGTCGTCCACGCCGTTGCAGGCCTCCACGGTGGGGGTGGTCTCCCCCTGGCAGCCCGACCAGACCCCGGTGGTGCAGGTGCGGGTCCCGGCCTCGCAGGCGCCGGTGCAGCTCCAGGCGCCGGTGGACGGGTCCTGCTGGCAGCCGGTGTTGGGCCCGGAGCCGGGGGAGTAGCAGGCGCTCGACAGCGGCAGGCCCGTGGCGTCCTCGTCCACGTCACCGTCGCAGTCGTTGTCCAGGTTGTCGCAGATCTCGGCGCTGGGGCCCACGGCGAGCTGGCACGCGCCCCAGGTGCCGCCGCTACCCGCCGGGCAGAGCTGCAGCCCGGGAACACAGACGCCGGTGCAGGAGAAGCTCCCCGGAGAGACCTCGGTGCAGCCCGCGGCGTAGGGGTAGCAGGCCGCCGAGAGCCCGTCGATCTGGCCGTCGCAGTCGTTGTCCAGGCCGTCGCAGGTCTCGGCGGTGGCGCCCAGCAGCGGATCGCAGCTCTGGGACACGCCGCCCACGCAGTTGTCCGCCGTGTGCTCGCACTCCCCCAGGCCGCAGGTGGTCTGGCCGAGGCCCTCGTCGGTCTGGCCGTCGCAGTCGTTGTCCAGGCCGTCGCAGATCTCTCCGGAGGGCAGCACCTGCCCGCTGCAGGTCCCCCACACGCCGCTGGTGCAGCTCTGGGAGCCGCCGCTGCACACCCCCACGTTCTCGGTGCCCGCCGGGCCGGTGTAGCAGGCGCGGCTCAGGCCCTCGTCCACGTCGCCGTCGCAGTCGTCGTCGGCGTTGTTGCAGGTCTCGGCGGCGGGGGTGGCGGCGGTGCAGCCTTCCCAGGCGCCGGCGCTGCAGGTCTCGGTGCCGGTGCAGGTGCCGTGGGCGTTGCTCTCCGAGCAGGCGCGGCTCAACCCCTCGTCCACCGCGCCGTCGCAGTCGTCGTCGGCGTTGTTGCAGGTCTCGGCGGCGGGGGTGGCGGCGGTGCAGCCTTCCCAGGCGCCGGCGTTGCAGGTCTCGGTGCCGGTGCAGGTGCCGTAGGCGTTCTGCACGGCGCAGGGCTGCGTCAGGCCTTCGTCCACGTCGCCGTCGCAGTCGTCGTCGGCGCCGTTGCAGACCTCGGGGGCGGGCTCCGGCGCGGAGCAGCCCACCCAGTCGCCGTTCTCGTCGCAGAACTCGAGCCCCTCGCAGGTGCCGTAGGTGTTGGTCACCGAGCAGGTGCGCGGCGCCACGCCGTCGTTGTTCACCCCGTTGCAGTTCTGATCCGCGTTTTCGGGGTCGGAGAAGCTCGCCGGGTCGTCGCACACCTCCGCGGTGGGACCGGTGTCGGTGCACTCGATGACCCCGCCGGGCTGGCACACCGTGGTGCCGCTGACGCAGGCCCCCACGTCGCTGCCGCAGGGCTGGCCCACCTGCGGGTCCTCGGACCCCTCCGGGTGGCTCGCCCAGTTGTCGCAGTAGTCGTCCACGTCGTTGCACAGCTCCGGCCCGCTGCACAGACACACGTCGTCCTCGTCGATGAGCCCGTCGCAGTCGTTGTCCGCGCCGTCGCACACCTCGGTGGTGGGGGTGCCCGCGGGCGCGTCGCACTCGGTGCCCGTGCCGTCGCTGCGGCAGACCATCACCCCGTACTCCAGGCACTCGCCGGTCTCGCCGTTGTCGCAGGAGTCCCCCAGATCCGGGAAGTCCTCGTCCACGTCGCCGTCGCAGTCGTCGTCCACGCCGTTGCACTCCTCCACCAGGATGGACTCGGAGATGATCTCGGCAATGGCCGACGACAGGGACACCTCGTCGTCGGCGAACACCGCGCTGCCCGTGCCGCCGGCGCTGGCGATGTCGTCGAGGTTGGTGGTGATCTCCGGGTCGCTGGTGGCGAACCCGATGACGTGCACCGGGATCCCGTCGCCGTACAGCTCGCCGGCCTTGGCCACCGGATCGCCCCCGCAGGTCTCGTCGCCGTCGGTCACCAGCACCACCCGGTAGGGGCGGCAGGCGGCCTGCGCGTCCGTGGCCCGGACGTCGCCGAGGTACGTGTGCGCCGTGCCCAGGCTCCCCGCGATGGGCGTGGTGCCCGAGCCCCGCAGCTCGATGTCCATCCCCGCCGGCGCGGTCCCCGGGTAGTTGTCCTCCAGGTCGAGCCAGTCCAGCAGGTCGTAGGTATTGTCCGGGCTGAAGCGCACCAGCAGATCCCCGGCGTTGAAGCCCCCGCCGCAGGGCGCGGCTCCGGCCCCCTGCCAGCCGCCGGAGCGCAGCGTCGCGTTGGCGGTGGGGCAGGTGAAGGGCTCGGCCCGCTGGTGGAACCGCATCAGGCCCCATTCCACGTTGCCGTAGGCTGCCACCGCGTCGCCCACCCCCAGCTTCACCTTGTGGATCCGGCTGTCGTCGGCCACACCGTTGCCGCAGCCCGAGGCGCTGCAGGTGGCGCAGTCCACGTCGTTGCCCGGGCACTCGTCCGAGCCGTCGCCGCCGGTGAACTCGCTGGCGCAGGTGTGCCAGTTCATGGACCCCGAGGTGTCGAACAGCACCAGCAGGCGCGGCTTGATGGGTTGGTCGGCGAACACGAAGTCCTGCTCGTCCCCGTCGTTCCAGGAGTGACACCCCGGGTCGTCGGGGAAGTCGACCAGGCCGTCGCCGTCGTTGTCCACCCCGTCCATGCACACGTGGTAGTCCACCTCGCTGGGGTCGTCGGGGCCGGTGCACCCCAGGTCATCGGGGTAGTCCACCAGGCCGTCGTCGTCGTTGTCCACCCCGTCCGAGCAGGCGGGCGGCCCGTCCTCGGTGTCGTCCCACTCGTCCTGGCACGACGGGTCCGCCGGGTAGTCCACGTGCCCGTCGCCGTCGTTGTCGATCCCGTCGCTGCACTGGGGCCGCCCGGCGTCGTCCTCGCTCCCGTCGGCCAGGTCCTCGCAGCCCGGATCCGCGGGGAAGTCGATGTACCCGTCGCCGTCGTTGTCGATCCCGTCGGAGCAGGCCGGGATGGCGGTGACGAAGCAGGCCGCCGACCGCTGGCTCTCCAGCCCCCCTGGCGTGGGCGACGGCGCGTCGGCCGTGGCCCGGATCTCCAGCCCGGCGTACAGCTCGCCGAAGGTGGCGGTGGTCCCGTCGTCCCAGGCGCTCTGCGGCACGGACCAGGCTCCGCCGCTGGCGGAGGTCGCAGCGCGCGCGATGCCGTTGAAGTACAGGGTGATCACCGTGCCGTCCGGCTCGCTGGTGGTCCCGGTGATGGCCGTGACCATCCGGTCGATGGGGCAGTCGATGACCGGGATCGCTGAGCGGGGCTCCTCCACCGCCACGGTGGCCACGGCCGGGAAGTAGGTGTCGTAGGGATTGCTCTGCACGACCTGCTGCTGGCTGGCCCAGACCTGCAGGTCCAGCGGGTACAGGCCGGCCGCGGCGCCGGCGGGCACGTTCACGTCGAAGCCGAGCGCCCGGGACTCGCCCGGCTGGAAGATGTCTCCGATGGTGCAGCTCGGCTCGCTGCTTCCCGTGTTCGAGCACGTGAGCGTCACCCCGCCCAGCACCACCGAACCCGGCACCACGGTCCAGCCCGCCGGCAGCCCGAGGACCAGCGACTCGTAGGTCCCCTCGGAGGTGCCCGCGTTGGCCAGGGTGCCGGTGACGCTCGCCGTGCCGCCGGCCGCGGCCGGGTCCGTGGTGCAGGTCAGCTCGGCCTCCACCACCGTGATGCCCACGATCACGGTGACGGCCTGGGTGGTGTAGTCGGTCCACTGGGAGGTCACCGAGTCCTGGCCCTGGTAGCGCGCGTACATGGGCGCCGAGCGGTTGCCGCCGCCGGCCACGTCGAAGACGCTCTCGAACAGGTAGTCGTCCGAGGGCTGCAGGGTCCCCAGCGACCACTGTAGCGTGTCGTCGTTGCCGTCGTTGTCCGAGTCGAGCAGGGTGTAGGCCCCCGTGGCCGAGACGAAGGCCTCCCGCGCCGGATCCCAGGTCTGGCTCACCACGACGTTGTCCTGGGCGTTGAGCGACAGGTTCTTGCCGCTCAGGGTGTAATTGATGAGATCGTTGGTCAACGCGATGGCGCGGTCCACGTCGATGTCGAACTTCAGGTTCAGCCGCACGCAGGCCGGCGAGGCCAGATACAGCGGCCAGGGGTTGTCGCGCGACAGGCTGGCCGCCGAGTCGGTGCCGAAGGTCTCGGTGCAGTTCACGTCGGCCCCCTGCACCGGGTCCAGCGGCGTGTCGAGCACCCGCAGGGCGATCTCCACGGTGCCCGGCTCGCCCACCCGGATGGCGCCCAGGGCCACCCGCACGGCCTCGGTGCCCGCGGGCAGCGGGCTGTTGGGCTTCACGTCCCAGCCGGCGGCCGTGGGCTGGATCGTGCGCTCCAGCGGGGCGAAGGCGCCGGAGCCCCCGGCGGTGCCGGTGCCCAACTGCGAGCCCGGGTACCGCACCCGGGCCCAGGGGCCCACCGCGTCGTTGAGCTCGATGGCCCCGGCGTTGTCCGTGGCCTCGTACAGGTACCAGGTGTCCGGCCCGGCCACCGGCGAGCCGTACAGGTGCGGCGTGTTGTCCCGGCCGTCGGTGCCGCTGGCGCAGCCGTTGTAGCCATAGGCCTGAACCTGGTCCCAGTCCCAGTCGTTGTGGGCGTAAAACGGTGAGGCGGTCTCCAAAAAGAGCGCCATGCGGTCGGCCAGCTCCGGCTCCGGGCTCATGAGGATCCCGTTGTCGAAGGTGAGAAAGCTCGTGCCCGGGTTGCGCATCAGGCGGACGTCGGTGGCGTAGAACACCCCCGTATCGGCGTAGACCTGGGCGATGGACCCCGCGGCCAGCGAGCGCGTCCCGCCGCTGCAGCCGCCGCCCGCGCTGCAGGGCACGGCGTTGAAGCTGTTGCAGGCGTTGCCGCAGCCGTCTGGGGCCAGGCTGGGGTAGCGCGGCGGGAGGGTCAGCCCGTCCGCGTCGATGATGCGCACCCCCACCACCTCGGTGTTGGCCGGAATGTAATCGGTGAGATACCCCTGCACGCCCCGCAGCAGCTTGTCGGGCAGGGCGGCGAAGTGGATCCGAAACAGGATGATGTCCCCGGGGCCCACGTTCACGTCGGTGGTCCCACCCCCCGACGAGGTCCCCGACTCCGGGTCGATCACCGAGACCGTGGCCTCGGGGATGGACTTGGAGGTAGTGATCTGCGGCACCCCGTCCCCCCGGGCCTCCCCGGCCGGCCAGAGCAGCCCCAGCCAGGGCGCCAGAAGCGGCAGACACCGGCGGAGCCATCGGGCCCGTCTGGTCTCTTGCATTCGTGTCGAGGGGAAGGACAGTGGGAGGGTAGACATGCTCGCTCCTGGGTAGACAGATCAACACCTTAGGGGATACGAGCGAGCCGCGGAGAGGATACACGTACGAGTCCGAGGGGATCTCCCATCCCCCCGCGCCCCGACAGGGAGCTCGGCCGGTGCCTGCCCGCGCCTGCCCGCGCCTGCCCGCGCAGGATCGCTCAGCGAACAGCAGAGCCAAGATTTTCGCAATTTTGGATGCAGATTCGCTACACTAGCCCGAGTTTACCGCGTCAAAAATACACATATGTGTCATTTCAATATGTTACTAGATTCGACGAGCTTTCTTAGTTCATACATCGCACTCATAGGCCCCGGTCACGAATAAGGTGTCCAGTTCAGGGCGCCGAGGCGCCCGGCTG
>CAYFWA010000068.1:156-16018 GCA_964346625.1 uncultured Myxococcales bacterium | reverse complement strand
TCCAGCTTGCTGGATTATTACAGCAAGCCGGTCGCCCTCCTCGCTTCTTGACAGATATTGCGCCTCGGCGCCCTCGGTGCGTCGAGCTTATTCTTGCGCGAGCCCTCAGCACCCGGCAAGCAAAACTACAGGTGGTTCTCATTGGCACACCCCCTCATCACACCGGTTCTCGTGTGCTCGTACGCACCGGTCGCGATCGGATTCGGTCGGCCGCAGCGTGAGCGCCTGTACGCGATGCCAGCGCCAGGCTCTGCAGCGCCCCGGTGACCCGCGCGCCCGAGGACGATCCAACCCGGGTCCGGGTCTGTCAATCCCATGCCCGTTTCACCGCGTGGACGATCTGCGTATCCCGACCGGACAAGTCCACACCGTTACCACAGCCCACCGCCGGAGGGAACCCGGGGTCGTGAGCGACGGGTCCGCAAACGCCAAGCCGCGCTTGGCTGGGGACACCTTGGTGTACTCTGCGCTTCCCCGCTGCGCGCTGCGCTTCCCCGCTGCGCGCTGCGCTTCCCGGCTGCGCGCTGCGCCTCCCCGCTGCGCGCTGCCGTCCGCGCGCTGGCCGCGGTAGGTCTTGGTCCCCCAGTCCGCATCGATCCCCAAAATAGAATACTTGATGTCGGTCAACGCTACGTTGACCGTCGATGAGCTGTCGGAGGCGATGAAGCCCATTCGATGTCATCTTGCGCATGATCTGATCGATAAGAGAATCACTCGTGCATCGTCTCGCCTACTGCGGTTTTCCCGGTGCCGGGGTCGCGGCGGGGGGCGGCTACAGGCCCGCGCCGTCACCGCCGAAGTACCGGCGACGGATCCACAGGGCCACCGAGACCAGGCCGATGAGCACCGGGACCTCCACCAGGGGGCCGATGACCGCGGCGAAGGCGGCGCCGTGGTGGATGCCGAAGGTGGCCACGGCCACGGCGATGGCCAGCTCGAAGTTGTTGGAGGCGGCGGTGAACGAGAGGGTGGTGGCCTGACCGTAGTTGGCCCCGACCTTCTTGCTGAGCCAGAAGGACACCCCGAACATCAACACGAAGTAGATGAGCAGGGGCAGGGCCACGCGGAGCACGTCCAGCGGCAGCTCGACGATCTTCTCACCCTTGTAGGAAAACATCACGACGATGGTAAAAAGCAGCGCCACGAGGGTGATGGGGCTGATCTTCGGCACGAAGGTCTCGTGGTACCAGGTCTTGTCCTTGACCTTGAGCAGCGCGAACCGCGTGAGCATCCCGGCGAAGAAGGGGATGCCCAGGTAGATGAGCACGCTCTCGGCGATCTGGCCGATGGTGATGTTCACGGCGACGCCCTCGAGGCCGAACAGCGGCGGCAGCACGGTGATGAAGACCCAGGCGTACACCGAGAAGAAAAAGACCTGGAAGATGGAGTTGAAGGCCACCAGGCCGGCGCAGTACTCGGTGTCGCCCTTGGCCAGATCGTTCCACACGATGACCATGGCGATGCAGCGGGCCAGGCCGATCAGGATCAGGCCCACCATGTACTCGGGCATGTCCGACAGGAAGAGCACCGCCAGGGCGAACATCAGGATCGGGCCGATGATCCAGTTCTGGACCAGGGACAGCCCGAGCACCTTCCAGTTGCGAAACACCGGCCCCAGCTCCTCGTAACGCACCTTGGCCAGGGGCGGGTACATCATCAGGATGAGCCCCACGGCGATGGGGATGGAGGTGGTCCCCACGCTGGCCCTGTCGAGCAGCTCGACCACGCCGGGCCAGAAGTTGCCGAGGCCCACGCCGATGGCCATGGCGATGAAGATCCACAGGGTCAGGTAGCGATCGAGCAGGGAGAGGCCGGCGGCCACGCTGGTCTTTTCTTGGCTCATCGTCGTAGGATTCTCCGGAATGGGTGAGCTTTTCATGTCGACATAACCGCTTAAGCGTGTATATATGATTGTAGCGAGGTTGTCATGCAGAAAGCGGCATCGATGCTCAAGGCCCTGGGCGACGAGACGCGGCTGCGGATCATGGGCCTGCTGGTACTGCACGGCGAGCTGTGCGTGTGCGACTTCGAGGGACTGCTGGACATCTCCCAGTCCAAGTCGTCACGCCACCTGCGCTACCTTTACAACGCCGGGCTGGTGGAGAACCGTCGCGAGGGCAAGTGGATGTACTACCGCGTGCCCGACGTGCCGGACCCACGCTGCGGGGTGCTGCTTCGCGCGGTCGAGGAGCTGCTCCTTGACGAGGTGCGTGAAAACCTGACGCAGCGCCTCGAGTCCTGGTTCGAGCGCAAGGACGCGGAGACCGCCGGCGCCTGCTCCACGCCGGCCGCCTGAGACCCACGAACGCCCGACACCGGGGCACGAGGACCACGGAGACCCACGAACCACGGAGACCCACGAACCACGGAGACCCACGAACGCCCGACACCGGGGCACGAGGACCACGGAGATCCACGAACCACGGAGACCCACGAACGCCCGACATGAGGGGCACGAGGACCACGACGTGAGCCAACCGCAGATCGAGATCCTGACCACGACTACCGGTCCCCGGTCCGAGGCGACCCTCTCCCTGGTGCGCGCCGTGGCCGAGGAGCTCGCGCCCGACAGTCAGGTGACGCACACGGTGGTGACGAGCGAAGCCCAGGCGCGGGAGCTGGCATTCGGGGGCTCGCCGACCGTGAGGGTCGATGGCGTGGACCTGGAAGGAACGCCGGCCGGTGAGGCGATCCGCGCTGGCCGCGACTACGGCGACGCCGAGCTGCCCCCGCGCTGGCTCGTCGAGGCCGCGATCCTGCGCGGCCTCGCGCCGCAGTCCTACCTGTTTCTCTGCGTGGCCAACTCGGCGCGGAGCCAGATGGCCGAGGGCATCGCCCGCGCCCTGGCTCCCGCAGACGTCACCGTGGCCTCGGCCGGCTCGGAGCCCTCCCGCGTCCGGCCCGAGGCCATCGAGGCCCTGTCCGAAATCGGCGTCGACATCACGGGGCACCGCTCCAAGTCCGTGGATGACGTCCCGCCCGAGGGCGTGGAGGCGGTGATCACCCTCTGCGCCGAGGAGGTCTGCCCGGTCTGGCTCGGCAAGGCCCACCGCGTCCACTGGGGCCTGCCCGATCCCGCCGCCGTGGAGGGCGACGGCCGCCTCGCCGCCTTCCGCGCCGCACGGGACGAGCTGCGGCGCCGGCTCGCCGTGCTCTTCCCCGCCTGACCCGGCCGATGGTTTGCGAGACGACGCGATGTGACCACCGCGCGAAAGTGACTTGACGACATGGCCAAGTTGGAATATATGGTTCGCACAGGACGTTTGGTGGTGTGATGAAGGAACTGGAGGTGTGATGAAGGAACGCGATGTCTACCGGCGCCAGGCGCGCGTGCTCAAGGCCCTGGCCAACGAGTCCCGGCTGATGATCGTGGATCGGCTCGGCCAGGGCGAGTGCACCGCAGGCGAGCTGGTGGAGATCGTCGGCTCGGACCAGTCCACCGTGTCCAAGCACCTCGGGATGCTGCGCAGCCACGGCATCGTGGAGGATCGGCGCGAGGGGAGCTACGTGCACTACCGCCTGGCGACGCCCTGCGTGCTGAACTTCTTCTCCTGCGCGTCAGAAGTCCTGGAGCTGCGGCTATGATGGCGCGCGGCGAGTTTTTTTGCCTCGGTATTGACGACTTGGCCATATTGCCATATGTGCGATTCCCGGGGGCGGGAGCAAGACCATGAAGGAGTGGACCAAGCTGCTGATCATCGTGGCGGTGTTCGTCGCGGCGTGTTTTGTGCCGGTGGGCAGCGAGCGGTTCATGGGGGCGGTGCACGAGAGCCTGACCCTGGTCCGCTGGTACGCCCGCGAGCACGTGCTGCTGTGTTTGATCCCGGCCTTCTTCATCGCCGGCGCCATCAGCGTCTTCGTGAGCCAGGGCGCGGTGATGCGCTACCTCGGGCCCCGCGCCCGCAAGGTGGTCTCCTACCCGGTGGCCGCCGTCTCGGGGACCATCCTGGCGGTGTGCTCCTGCACGGTGCTGCCCCTGTTCGCCAGCATCCACAAGCGCGGCGCGGGGCTCGGCCCGGCCACGGCGTTTTTGTACTCGGGCCCGGCCATCAACGTGCTGGCCATCATCCTCACCGCCCGGGTGCTCGGGGCGGAGCTCGGCATCGCCCGGGCCGTGGGCGCGGTGGTGTTCGCCGTGATCATCGGCCTGCTGATGCACCTCATCTTCCGCCGGTCCGAGGCGGACCGGGCCGGGGACGCACCCCTGGTCCTACCCCCCGAGGACGGCGAGCGCACCCTGCTGCAGAACGGGCTCTACTTCGTGGCCCTGGTGGGCATCCTGGTCTTCGCCAACTGGGGCAAGCCCGCGGCCGACGACGCCGGGGTCTGGTCGGCGATCTACTCCGCGAAGTGGGTGGTCACGGGCCTGTTCGGCGCGGCGCTCGCCTGGTTCATCTGGCGCTGGTTCGAGCGCGACGAGCTTTCCGACTGGATCGACGAGAGCTGGAGCTACGCCAAGCAGATCCTACCACTTTTACTCGCCGGGGTGATCGTGGCCGGCCTGCTGCTCGGCGGCCCGGAGGGCGGCGATCGGGGCTTGATCCCGCGCCACTGGGTGGAGCAGGCCGTGGGCGGCAACTCTTTGCAGGCGAACCTGTTCGCCTCGGTGGCCGGGGCCCTGATGTACTTCGCCACCCTGACCGAGGTGCCCATCCTGGAGGGGCTCCTCAACTCGGGTATGGGCAAGGGTCCCGCCCTGACGCTGCTGCTGGCCGGCCCGGCGCTTTCGCTGCCCAACATGCTCGTCATCCGCAGCGTGCTCGGCACCAAGCGCACCGCCGCCTTCATCGGCCTGGTGGTCGTGCTCTCGGCGCTCGCGGGGTACGGGTACGGGGCGCTTTTCTAGCGCTGTTCTAGGAGGAGAGCATGTCCGTCATCACGAGCAACAAGACCCGCGACGAGATCGACGAGGAAGCGACCATGCGGACGGATGGCCAGGACGTCAAGGCGCTCGGCGCTCGCCTGCGGGAGCTCATCGGGCTCGAGACCCGCCCGGTGGGCGTATACCTTCTGCGGGAAAAGGACCACGACCTGCGCCTCGACGGATTCGCCCGCGTGGAGCGGCACCGCTACTGCCAGGCCGTGATGAGGGCGCGGGCCGGGGCGCCCGTCCTGCTCGAGCCCGAGGAGTGCGCCTGCCCGGCGGCCCGGGCCGCCTTCGGCTGGAAGGCGCTCCCGGCCGGCCTGGCGAGCGGGCAGGGGCTGGTCGGCTTCGGTATCGTCGGGGATCCCGCCACGGGGCGGAACATGTTCGAGGGCATGCCACACTGCACACCGGGGGACGTTGGACACATTGCGCTGGTACCGCTCGACGACGCGCCACACAGCCTCGCTCCAGACGTGGTCGTCGTGGAGGCCCCGCCCGAGCACCTGATGTGGCTCCTGCTGGCGGATCTGAACCGGGCCGGAGGCGACCGGCGGCGCGCGCACACGGCCGTGTTGCAGGCAATGTGCGTGGACGCAACCATCGTCCCCTACCTGGAGCATCGGCTGAACTTCAGCCTCGGATGCTACGGCTGCCGCGAGGCGACCGACATCGGCGTCCACGAGGCGTCCCTCGGCTTCCCGGGGGTGTTGCTCCCGGACCTCGTGAAGGCGCTCGAGATGCTGAAAGCCAAGGCCATGCCCCGCTCCCGGGCCAAGAGCGCGTGGCAGAGCCTGGTGGGCCGCGGCTCCGCGGGCGAGGCCGAGGCGGAGGTCTCGTCTGATCAAGAGGCGGATCCACCGAGGGCGTGGCGCGCCGACGTGGGCGCGCTCCCACGGCTCGAAGGCGATCTGGTCCTGTCCCTGTCACCCGAGGAGGTCATGCAGGTCTTCCAGGCTGCGCTGGACGAAGACGAGCAGGCCGCGCTGGGCTTCGTGGCCGGAACGCTGCACCGACGGATCCGCAGGATCCTCGAGCGTCCACACTGCTCCCCCGCCTTCGAGCTCTACCGCCAGCGATCGGAGTGACACCATGGACGACCGGATGATCACCACCTTCGCCACCGCCGAGGGCTTCGACGAGGCCATCGGGGTGCTCGACCGCAAGGGGCTCGCCTTTGAGGTGCTGCTGCCGCCCGCAGGCCTCGACTGGCTGGCCGCCCCCGGACTGATCATGGACGCGGAGACTCGCGCGGCGCTCGTGGACACCCTGGGTGACTCGCTGCGCAGCTCCGGATGGGTGGACTACCGCCCCGCCCAGGAGGAACCGCAGCCGCCGGAGACCGGGCAACCCGCGGTGGACGTCTTCGGCAACGCGGCGGTGACCCTGCTCACGCCCTGCGTGGCGGACGAGACCAAGATCCGCATCATCGCCGAGATCACGGGGGATCTGGAGCCAGTGTTCCCCTACCTGAACGTGGTGATCCCCCACGCGTCGTACTCGCCCGGCGCCCAGACCCTGACCTATCTGGACGGCCACCGGATGGTCGTTTTGTATCCGCGGCGCATCGCCATGGCCAAGCCCCACGAGCTGGTGGACGCCTGGCTCCGGCTGGCCGACATCCGGAGGCGCGCGGGCGACGCCTGGGCACGGCGCGACGAGATCGAGCCCGACTACACCACCCGGAAGAAACCGCCGGCGCTGGAGATCCTGAAGCGCCTGCCCGGCACGAACTGCGGCCAGTGCGGCGAGATGACCTGCATGGCCTTCGCGCTGCGCCTGTGGGCCGGGGAGGCCCGGCTGGGCGCCTGCGCTCCGGTGCTGGCACCGGAGCAGGCGGCCCATCTGGAGGCGCTGCGGGAGATCTGCGCAGGGCTGGGAGCCCCGCTTGGCTGAATGACACGAGGAGGGTTTGAGATGAAGATCGAGGTTCTCGGCACAGGTTGTGCGAAGTGCAAGAAGCTCTACGAGGCGGCAGAGGCCGTGCTGGAGCGCGAGGGGCTCGAGGCCGAGCTCGTGAAGGTGGAGCAGCTCGACGAAATCATGAAGCGCGGGGTGATGATGACCCCCGGGCTCATGATCGACGGCGAGCTCAAGAGCACGGGGAAGGTGCCCCGCGACAAGAAGCTCGTGGCGTGGATCCGCGAGGCCGCCGCTCGGTCGTAAGCGACGCCGGTCGGCCCGACCGACCGATTGTGAATCGAGGCGCAGATGTTCGAAGACTTTTTGGCCAATCTTGGCACCTACATCCAGTCGAACCCCTGGCTGGCCGTGGTAGCGGTTTTTCTGGGCGGCGTGCTGACCGCCACCAACCCCTGCGTCCTGGCGATGATCCCGCTGATGATCGGCTTCGTTTCGGGCCGCCGGGAGCAGGGGCTCGGTCCGCTGCGGGCCCTGAGCTACTCGCTGGTGTTCGTCATCGGGCTCTGCGCGACCTTCGCCGTGCTGGGCGTGATCGCGGCCTTCTCGGGGAGCATGTACGGCCAGAGCTCCCCGGTGTGGAACTGGATCGTGGCCGGGGTGTGTCTCGTCATGGGGCTGCACCTCATGGGGCTGATCCCGTTTCAGATCCCAACGCCCATCAAGTCACAGCCCAAGCTCCAGGGCGGGCTGGGGGCGCTCGTGCTGGGGCTTTTGTTCGGGTTCGTGTCGCTGCCCTGCTCCGGCCCGATCCTCATCGTGGTCTTGACCTACCTGGCCGGCTCCGACTCGTCGGCGGCCTACGGGGGCCTGCTGCTGTTCGTCTACGGGCTCGGCCACAGCGTGCTCGTGCTGGTGGCCGGGGTGTCCGTGGGGATGGCGCGCAAGCTCATCGAGTCCGGACGGGTCACCCGCGTCACCGAGCGTCTGCGACAGATCGCCGGTGTGCTCATCATCGGGGTGGGTGTCTACTTCGCCTATCTCGCCATTCAATAGGAGTGAATCATGATTCTGAGAAGGGAGATTTCCGCCATCCTCCTGGCCGCCGCCGTCGCGATCGGCCTCGCGAGCAGCGCCAGCGGCTGTCGGCGGTCCGGCGCGCCCGCCGGGGCCATGAAAAAGAAGGCGGGCGAGAAGGTCGGCAAGATCGTGTTCGTGGGCAAGCAGCACGCCTGCGGCTGCGTCAAGCGGCGGGTGGACGAGAGCTGGGAAGCGCTGCAGTTCGCCCTCAAGAAGCACGCCTCGGTGAAGGTGGAGCGCCTCGCCATGGACGTCCATCGCGATCGGGTGCGTGAGCTGCGCCGCCAGCGGCGGTTCATGACCCTGCCGGCGGTCTACTTCTTCAACCCCGAGGGCAAGCTGGTGGCCATGCTCGCGGGTGAGCTGCAGCCGGACCAGATCACCGGGGCGTTGAAGTAAAATGGCCCGATCGATCGCCGCGCAACCGACCCCAAGGCGGGCTGGTGCGGCGAGCCCCCGGTGGCTCGCGCTCGTCCTCGGGCTGATGCTCGCCTCGGCTGTCTTCGCGGTGTTGACCCGGCGCTGGGGCCTCACCGGCGTCGCCGTGGGGTTTCTCTTCGGCTTCGCCCTGCAGCGGGCGGCCTTCTGCGGCTCGGCCATCTTCAGCTCGGTGGTCCTGTTCAAGGACGCGCGCGGGCTCATCGGCGTGCTCATCGCCATCGGCGTGTCCATGGCCGGCTTCGGCGCCTTGGCCGCGGCCGGCTGGATCCGACCGAGCCCCAAGCCCTTTTTTCTCGCGCCGGCCCTGGTGGGGGGCGCGATCTTCGGCAGCGGCATGGTGCTCGCAGGCGGCTGCGTCAGCGGCTCGCTCTTCAAGGCCGCCGAGGGGCGCCTGAACTCCATGCTGGCCGTGGTGGGCATCGCCGTGGGCGCCAACATGGGCGTGGTGGGGCTGCTCGCGCCCTTTCGGCGCTGGCTCCGCGGGCTCACCTCGGGGCTGGCCGTCGTGCCCAGCGTCGACCAGGCCCTCGGCGTGCCCTACGCGGCGGTCGCCATCCCCGTGGGCAGCCTCGCGGTGCTCGCCGGCTGGTGGCTCTGGCGCCGCGCGAATCCCAGGCCCAAGGGCGCGACTGCCTCGTCGGCCTCGTCGGCCTCGTCGGCGACCAGCAAGCCCTGGCTCGCCCGCGGCTGGTCCTTCGCTGTTTCCGGCGCCGTGCTCGGCGTCGCAGGCTGGCTGGCCTACCCGGCCTCGGCCGCGGCCGGGCGGGCGTATCCTCTCGGCAGCACCGAGAGCGTGATGATGGCCCTGTCCGGCGTGGTCGGCGCCCCGCGGCCGATCATCGGCTGGATGCTCTGGCTCGGCCTCGGCGTGGTGATCGGCTCGGCCTTCTCCGCCTGGCAGCGGGGCGAGCTCCGGCTGCGCTCGGCCGACCCCGCCACGCTCATCGTGGCCTTCGTGGGCGGCCTGATGACCGGGCTCGGCGCGGTGATCGGCATGGGCTGCTTCATCGGCCACATCCTGTCGGGCGGGGCGCTGCTCAGCTTCGGGTCCCTGCTTTTCGGCGGGGTGGTCCTGCTGGCCAACTGGCTGACCACGATCCTCTATCTGCGGGGATGGTGATGCGGGCATCGCGGCAACCGCTGAGCATGGTTCGCCGGCGATGGCTCCTCTCCTCAGCGGTCCGGCTGGTGATCGCGGTCGTGCTGCTCGGCCAGTCGAGGTGCGCCGCCTTGATGAAGCTGCCGTTTTTGAGGGGAACGCCGGTCCCGTCCGTCAGCGTCAGGGTATCGTCCACCCGCGCGAAGTCGCCGATCAAGCCAGGGTCCACGCTGACGCTGAAAAAGGCGCTCTCCCTGGCGCTCGAGAGCAACCCGGACCTCGAACAGGGACGCGGTCGCGTCGACGAGGCCCGGGCGCAGGTCGGCCTCGCCCGCTCCGGGCACTGGCCGAGCCTGGTGGCCCAGGTGAGCTACTTTCGTTACCTGGATCCCCAGCGCCTGCTCCCGTTCCGCGGCCAGGCCGAAGTCGGGGTCTTCACCCGGAATGTCGCAGCGGGCGAGATCGCCCTCACCATGCCCCTTTTCTTGGGCGGGAAGGTCGTCAGCGAGGTTCGCGCCGCCCGCCTGCTACGCCTGGCCGCCAAGCACCGGCTGGCGCGGAGTCGAGAAGAGACCGTTTTCAATGTCACGAGCACGTACCTGGCGATCATCGGCCAGGCCAAGTACATCGAGGCGCTGGCGCTCGCCGAGCGAGCCCTGAAGCAGCACCGGGTGCATGTCGCCGCAACCGTCGCGCAGCAGAAGGCGGCGCCCCTCGACCTGCTTCGGATCGACGTCCGTCTGGCCGATCTGCGCCAGTTGGCGATCCAGGCGAGATCCACAATGACCGCTCAGCGCCTGCTCCTGCTGTCCCAGATCGGCCTCACCGGCGACGCGTCTTCCTTCAAGATCGCGGAGCCGGAGGCGTTCAAAGCCCCTGCGCGCTCTACGGAGAAGGCGATCAAGCGCGCCCTGCGTCGTCGCCCGGACGTCCAGGCCGCCCGGGCAGACTTGGCTGCCCGCGTTCGCGAGGTGGACGTGGCACTTTCGGGCTACTGGCCTAGCGCTTCGCTGGTCGGCGCCTACGGCTTCAAGACGGACCTGGCGACGAGTATCGAGGACGTCGGCTACGTCGGGCTCTCCCTGCAGATCCCGCTGTTCGACGGGCTCGCGACTCGGGCCAAGGTCCGCACGGCTCGCGCTCGCGTCCGGGCATCCGCGGCGGCCTTGCGGAAGCTGCGTCTGCAAGGGCGCCTGGAGATTCAGACTGCGTGGGCGGAGATCAATGCGGCGCGAGCGCGGCTGCGGGCGACCTCGCTGAGCATTCGGCAGGCCGAAGAGGCCTTGCGGCTGGAGCGCGAGAAGCACCGCGTCTCACGGGGCACCATCGCGGATGTTCTGGACGCGCAGGCGGCGGCGCTTCAGGCCGCGGCGACGCATCTGCAGGCAAAGGTCAAGCTGGCGGTAGCGACCGCGCGGCTCAGGCTGGCGATGGGGGTGATCAAGCCATGATCTCACGTCTTCGACGGCAGATGATCTGGGGTCTCGTTGTGGCAGCGCTTGGGCCCGGGTGCGGCAAGAGCTCGCCACCCAAGGCGAAGCGCAAGCCACCGCTCGTCCGGGTGGTCTCCGTGAAGCAGCAGCCCCTGACCGAGAGCATCGATCTGACGGGTACGGTGGAGCCGACGCGCACGGCCCGGATGGCCTCGCCCACCCAGGGACCCGTGCTGCGCTGCCTGGTTCGCGAGGGGGATGTGGTCAAGCGCCGTCAGCTCCTCGTCAGGATCGGCCGACAGCGTGGCCAGGTCGCGCAGGCAGCTTCGGCGGCCGAGGCCCTGCAGAAGGAGCAGCGGGAGCTGACGCGCGTCAAAAGCCTGGTGGCCGCCGGCGCGCTGCCGGGCGCCGAGCTGGACCAGGCGAAGGCACGCGTGAGCAGCGCGCGCGCGTTGCTCGCCAGTGCCGCGGAGTCCACCGGAGATGCACAGATCCACGCGCCTTGGCGGGGCCTGGTTTCGAAGGTCTACGTGGCCGTCGGACACGTCGTCGCCCCCATGACACCGCTCGTCGACGTCTTCGACCCGACCTCACTGGTGGTGCGCTTCGCCGTCCCGGAGCGGTTCAGCACCCGGGTCAAGGCCGGGGGGGCGGTGCGGGCCACGCTGGATGCCTGGCCCGGCCGGCGGTTGCAGGGACGGATCGTCAGGGTCTACCCGGAGCTCGACCGGAGCACCCGCTTTCGAACCGTCGAGGCGGTCCTCGACACCAAGGACCAGCTAGTGCCGGGGATGTTCGTGCGCCTGCAGGTCGTGCTCCGTGAGATCGAAAAGGCCATCGTCGTGCCGACCGAGGCGCTCGTCGTCACCCCCAAGGGTGAGCGCATGGTGTTCGTCGTGCGGGGTGGTCGCGCGCACCGGGTCGCGGTAACCCTGGGAAGCAGCCAGCAGGGGATCGTCCGAGTCCTTGCTGGGCTGAAGGTCGGACAAGCGGTCGTGGTCGCAGGGAACGAGAAGCTGAAGCATGGGGGCCTCGTGCGGATCGATCGCGGACGAGCGGGAGGTGGCTCCACCGCGGCGGCCGGGAAAGAGCGGGGCAGATGAAGCTCACACGGCTCGCGGTCGGAAAACGGGTTGCCACCAGCGTCATCGCCATCGCCCTGTTGGTGCTCGGCATCTACGGGCTGCAACGCCTACCCGTGGATTTCCTGCCGAAGATCACGTACCCGATGATCAAGGTTCACGTCTGGTGGCGAGGGGCGACACCGGAGGAGATCGACCGGAGCCTGGCCGATCCCATCGAGCGGCAGATGGCGACCGTGGACGGGCTCGACTACCTGGAGTCATCGAGCATCGAGGGGATGTATACCCTGCTCGTGAACTTCCGGTACGGCACGAACGTCGACGTGGCCTATCAGGACGCGCTGGCGGCCATGGCGCGCGTGGCGCGAGAGCTGCCCAAGGACGTCGAGCCCCCCATCGTCATCAAGGCCGATCCCTCCCAGCTCCCCGTCGCCCAGGTGACGATCAGCTCGGACCGGTGGGATCTGGTCAAGCTGCGGGACTGGACGGAGAACTGGCTCCAGGATCGGTTGCTGGCGGTCCCTGGCGTCGCCGGTACCGAGATCGTGGGTGGTCAGAAGCGTGAGATCCGGATCCACCTGGACCCGTTGGCCATGGAAAAGGCGGGGCTTTCGCTCTCGCAGGTGGCGCAGCGGCTGCGCGACGAAAACATCGAGCTTTCGGTGGGCCGCGTCACCCGCGGCTCGCAAGAGCTCATCGCGCGGGTTCTGGGGGAGTTCCACACGCTCGACCAGATCCGCGCTGTGGTTCTCAAACGGGAGGCCGGATCTCGGATCACGGTGCAGGAGATCGGCAGGGTCGTGGATTCCCACGAAGAGGTGCGCGTCATCACCCGCCTCGGCGGCAAACCCTGCGTCAAGCTCAGCGTGCTCAAGCAGTCGGACGCCAACACGTTGAGCGTCGCGCGAGCCGTGAACCGTCAGCTCGACGTGCTCAGACGCGAGGTCCCGGCGGGCGTTCGCCTGGGCGTCGTGGAAAACCAGGCCCAGTACATCGAGGAGGCCCTGAACGGTGTGCGCGACTCGGCGCTGCAAGCCGGCGTGCTCGTGATCGTCGTGGTCTTCCTCTTTCTGGGGAGCTGGCGGCAGGTCGTCATCATGCTCCTGGCGTTGCCGCTGACATTGGTCCTGAACTTTGGGCTCATGCAGTTGGCGGGCTTCTCGATCAACCTTTTTTCGCTCGGCGGCCTCGTGATCGCCATGGGCGTGATCCTGGACAACTCCATCGTGGTGATCGAGAACATCACCCGGATCCGGCGTGTGCGTCAGGAGGAGTCCGCGCCCGAGAAGGTGGACGTGGCCAGCGCCGGCGCCGCGGAGGTCGGTTCGGCGGTGACCGCGGGGACGATCTCCTTCGTGGTGCTCTTCGTGCCGTTTCTGCTGGTACCCGGGCTGTCCAGCCTACTGTTCCGGGAGCTGATCCTCGTGGTTGCCGGCATCGCCGCGGTGAGCCTGCTCACCGCGCTGACCTTCACCCCGATGCTGGCCTCCGTCCTGCTGGGTCGGCGCGCGAAGGTCGGGAAAACAACCTGGTTCGAGCGGATCTTCGAATCCGTCGCCGGCGGCTACGCCTGGCTCTTGAGGCGGGTGATCCGCTGGCGGTGGATTGTGCTCGGCCTGGGGCTCGCGGTCATCGCCGCGGCGGTCGTGATCCTGCCCCGCGTGGGAAGCGAGTTTCTCCCCGCGATGGACGACGGCCGCGTCATGGTCAAGGTGAAGCTCCCCACCGGGGCGTCGCTGGCCCAGACGAACCAGCTTCTCGAGCGCATCCAAGCCAAGCTGGCTGACGACCCCCTCATCCAGAGCAGCTTCACCCTGGCCGGCGGCAAGGTCTGGGGGTTGTACACCTACGAGATCGCCAACGAAGGTGAGGTCAACATCCAGTTGAAGCCCCGCGACCAGAGGCCCCTGAGCACCGCGAAGTATGTCCAGCGCCTCCGTTCCCGGCTCAAGGGGGTCCAGGAGCCCGGCGCGAAGATCATGGTCAAGCCCATGAAGGTGAAGGGCATCCGCAAGATCGGAGAGGCCGACATCGAGGTCAAGCTCAAGGGCCAGGACATGAGCCGGCTGTTCCGGCTGTCCGGCGAGATCGTCCGGAAGATGAGATCCTTGAGCGCGCTCGCCAACGTGCACATGTCCCTCGACTATCGCAAGCCGGAGCTTCAGATCACGCTGGACCGGACCAAGGCCCAGGAGCTGGGCGTGTCGGCGGCGAGCCTGGCCTCCACGGTACAAGGTTTGACCTCGGGAACCATCGCCTCACGCTATCGCGACCGCGGTGAGTACTATCCGATCCGGCTGGTCATTCCGGAGTCGGAGATCCGCTCTCGGCGGGATCTCGAGAACATGGTCGTGACGACTGACGCCGGGAAGCAGGTGCGGGTGCGTGACGTGGCGGCGGTGTCCCAGGCCGTGGGCCCGGTGGAGATCGTCCGCGAGAACCAGGTCAAGCAGGTCGTCGTCAGGGCCGACGTCCGGTCGGGCAACGTGGGCGGAGCGCTCGAGGGCCTGCGGGAGGACCTCGCCAAGCTCTCCCTCCCTGCGGGCTACACCCTCGAGTACGGCGGCCAGGCGCAGATGATGAGCGACATGCGCCGCAACCTCATTCTCGTGCTGGCCTTTGCCATCTTCTTCGCTTTCGTGGTGCTGGCCGTTCAGTTCAACAACCTCAAGCTGCCCATGCTCATTTTGGGTGCGGTCCCGCTGTGCCTCACAGGGATGCTCGCCGCGCTCTTTGTCACCGGGTTTCCCATCGGCGCCACGGTGGCCATCGGCGTGCTGGTCGTGGTCGCGGCCACGATCAACGATGGGGTCTTGTTGCTCACCTTCGCCGGTGAGATCCAGGCCGATCGAGGCAGCGCCCCGTCGGAGGCCGTGGTGGAGGCGGGGCGGATCCGCTTGCGCCCACGCGTCATGACGACCCTGAGCACCATGGCCGGCCTCATGCCGTTGGCCTTCAACCTCGGAGAGGGGGGGGACATGCTCCAGCCCATGGCGATCGGCGCCTTGGGCGGGCTCGGCTTCGAGCTCTTGGTGGCGCTGTTTTTCATGCCGTGCCTGTATGTGCTGTTCACGAGGGAGCATCGGTGATGATATGTTGGCTCGACGCCCGGCGCGATTGGTGAAACGGCTGATGTTGTTCCTTGCCCTCAAGGGGTGGTGATGCGACTGCACGTGGTACTCCTCTCCGCGATGGTCCTGATCGCCCTGATCGCCCTGATCGCTTGTCACCCACCCATGTGGCGCGCCGAGGAGGGCGCCCGCACGGATCGCGTGCACCGGCTCGTGCTCGTGGTGCGCGAAAAGGGCTGCCAGTGCACCCGCGAGGACGTGGCCAAGGCCATGCGCTCCCTCGGCGTGGTGCTGGGGGCTCGCCGGGACCGGATGGTCACGCAGCTCGACTGGGACGAGGACCGCTCCCGGGTGCAGCGCTACCGAAGCCAGCGCCGCTTCATCGCCCTGCCGGCGCTGTATTTCCTGGACACACAAGGTAGGGTCGTCGGGCTGCTCGAGGGCGACATTCAACCGAAGTGGATCCGCCAGCTCATGCGCTGAGCCGCGCGGAACCGCGCGGAACCAAGGAGGACCACATGCACAGACGAATCAGCACGCTCTTGCCTGTCGTGGCCCTGGCGTTCTTGCTGTCCGACCCGACTCCCGCCAGGGCCGCGCCCGTCAGGGCCGCGCCCGCCAGGGCCGCGCCCGCCAGGGCGCCTGTGGCGCGCATCGTGTTCATCGGCAAAAAGAAGGCGTGCCCCTGCACCAAAAAGCAGATCGCCGCTGGCTGGAAGGCGCTGCAGGCGGGCCTGGGCAAGCGCCGGATCCCGGTCAAGCGCATCCAGGCCGATGTTCACACGGCCGAGGCGAGCCGCTACCGAAACAAGCGCGCTTACCGGGCGTTGCCGGCCATCTACTTTTTGACCGCGGCGGGCAAGGTCATCGAGCTCCTGCAGGGGATCGTCACCACCGCCGACGTGAAGCAGGTGCTCAGAGGCCGCCAATCG
>CAYFWA010000067.1:0-16033 GCA_964346625.1 uncultured Myxococcales bacterium | reverse complement strand
TATTCGGTGCTCTAGGGCCCAGCTCGGTGAGCGATCCTGCCCGCAAGCCCACGACGGTTGGTCTGCGGCCGGCCCTGGGTTATCCTCCCAGCCCACCCCCGGAGACCGGAGAGAGCCCATGGAGCTGGCTGGCAAACGCGCCCTGATCACGGGCGCGGGCAAGCGGCTGGGCAGGGAAATCGCCCTCGCCTTGGCCCGCCGCGACGTTCGCGTGGCGGTGCACTACCGCAGCTCGGCCGAGGAGGCCGCGCAGACCGCCCGAGACTGCACCGCGGCGATGCGCAGCGCCGGCGACGACGGGGCGCGCGCCGAAGCGGCCCTGGCGGTGCGGGCCGAGCTCAGCGACATGGCCGACACCGAAGCTCTTTTTGAGCGATTGCGCGCCGATTGGGGAGGTGTCCACCTGCTGGTCAACTCCGTGGGAGTGCACCGCAAGACCCCGGTGAGCCAGGAGCCCGGGGTCCTAGAGGCGGCCTTCGACGAGCAGCTCGAGGTGAACCTGCGCACCGCCGCGCGCTGTCTGCGCCAGGCCCACCCCCAGATGGCGTCCCTGGGTGGCGGCGCGGTGGTGAACCTGAGCGACGCGCTGCTGCGGCGGCCCTTTCCGGGCTTCGGTCCCTACCACGCCGCCAAGGTCGCCCTCGAGGCCCTGACCCGGACGTGGGCGGTGGAGATGGCCCCCGCCGTACGCGTCAACGCCGTGGCTCCGGGCATCGTGCTCCCGGCCGAGGGCGACACCGAGGCCAGCCGCGAGCGCTGGAAAAAACGGATCCCGCTGGGCCGGCTGGGCACCCCCACGGAGCTGGCCGACGCGGTGTGCTTTTTGCTGCAGGCCGATTACATCACCGGTCAGATCCTGGCCGTGGACGGTGGGCTGAGCTGGGCCCGCTGAGGAGGACCCCCCATGAGCCGATGCCGATTTCGGAGCGATCCGCCCGGGAGCCGTAGATGGCCCCTGGGCCTGCCGGTAATGCTGCTGCTGCTCGGTGGCGCCCCCGGGGCTGCCCACGCCGCGCCCGGAGACGTGATCCGGCGCGTGGGCTCACCCGCCCCCTGCGCCACCGGGCTCACCTGGCATCAAGGCCAGCTCTGGGTGGCCGATCACAAGCTGGATGCCCTGGTGCGCACCGACCCGCGCACCGGGCGGGCCGTGGGTCGGCTACGCTCCCCGGGCCACCGCCCCATGGGCCTGACCTCCGGCGACGGCCTGCTGTGGAACGCGGACATGGGCACCGGGCGCATCTACGGTCTCGACCCCAAGACCGGCCACAGCCGGGTGAGCTTCGAAGCGCCGATCAAGCAGCCCCTCGCCCTCGCCTGGTGCGGCAAGGGGCTGTGGCTCTCGGGCCGCAACAGCGACCAGATCCGTCTCATCGATCCGGCCGACGGGACCACGGTGCGCACCCTGCCCGTGCCGGGGCGCTCGGCCGACGGCCTGGTCTACGACGGGCGCTACCTGTGGGTGGTGGATCGGCTGGCCGACCGCGTCTATCTCACCGATCCCTGGCGCCGCGAGGTGATCTTCGCCTTCGAATCGCCCGGGCCCCACCCCACGGGCATCGCCTACGACGGCAAACGTCTGTGGCTGGCCGACTACCAGCGCGATACGATCTTCGTGCTCCAACGTGACGACGGCCAGAAGCGCCGCCGTCGGCTGGTGCGCCACCAGCGCCTGGAGTTTACCTACCAGCTCCGCAACTATGGCCCGGATCCGCTGGTCCGCGCCGATCTATATCTGGCCCTGCCCACCAAGCACCCCACTTTCTCGCTTTCCTCTCCGGTCAAGCGCCTCGCCCCGGGCTCCCAGACGGCGAAGGCCCGGATCGTGAAGGATCAGTGGGGCCAGCCCGTGGCGCACTACCGGTTCCGCGCCGTGGCGGCGGGCAAGACCCTGCAGGTGGGCTGGCGGGCCCGCGTCAAGCTCTACGACGTGCGCTACTTCCCCTATCCCCACCGCATCGGCCCCCTCTCCAGCATCCCCGCCCGGATCAAGCGCCGCTATCTCGAGGACGACACCAAGTACAGCCTGCGGCACTGGCGGATCCGTCGCGCCGTGCGGCAGGCCGTGGGAAAAGAAGACAACCCCTACTGGATGGCGCGCCGCATCTACCGCTACATCCACGCGCGCCTGCGCTACGAGCTCTCGGGGGGCTGGAACGTGGCGCCGCGGGTGCTCGCCCGCGGCTCGGGGTCGTGCTCGGAATACAGCTTCCTGTTCATCGCCATGTGCCGCGCCGCGGGCATCCCGGCCCGCTACGTGGGCTCGCTGGTGGTGCGCCGCGACGCCGCCTCCTGGGACGATGTGTTCCACCGCTGGGTCGAGATCTACCTGCCAGGCTTCGGTTGGCTGCCCGTGGATCCCTCCCGCGGCGACAAGGAGTCCGAGGCCGAGCGCGGCGACGCCTTCCACCACCTGAGCCCGGACTTCGTGGTGACCACCCGGGGCGGCGGCGGCTCGCGGTACCTGCGCTGGAACTACAACTACGACGCCCGCTGGCGCTGCCAGGGCCGCTGCCTGGTCAAGCCCGACCCCATCGCCGAGTGGAGCCCGGTGGGACGGCCCTGCAAGCGATGCCGCGCGCGGTGCCGCACGCAGTGCCGCACGCAGTGCCGCAAACGGTGAAAAGTCGCGATAACTCCCGTCAGACTCGAGTCAGAACCCGTTCTTGGTGCGCGTGGTGACCAGGCCGGCGGCCTCGTCGGCGTCCATGCCGGGGCCGGTGAGGTAGTGCCGGAAGGCCGGCTGCTGGCGCAAGAACACCTGCAGAAACGCCGTGAGGTAGCGTTGAGTGATCCGCCGCGTGGTGGCGGGATCGTCGGTACCCGCCGGGCACACCGAGCAGGCCAGCCCGCAGTTCGGGTCGTCCAGAAAGGACATGTGGTTCGCCCCGATCACCTCGATCTCCAACGCCGGGCTCACGGCGTGCTCGTAGTACTGTTGGAAGTTCTGGTCGGCTGGCGCGCAGGCCTGACCCATGCCGCCCGCGGTGGCGTTGACCGTTTCGCCGAGCAGCACCAACGGCACGGTGATGTCGGGCATGAGCTCCGGGGTCACCGAGGGGTAGTCCACCGGGTCCCCGCCGGTGGGCCCGCCGCCCGCGTCCACCGGGTCCACGCCGAACACCGCGTCGGGCCGGTCATCCTCGGTAGCCACCAGCAGCGAGAGCTTGCCCCCCATGGAGTGTCCGGCCATGGCGAGGGTCGTGGGATCGGCGAGCCCCTCCAGCGGCCCGGCCGGATCGCTGGCGTGGGCCTCCACCCAGTCGAGCAGGCCGCGCAGGTACTCCTTGAGCTCCCGGTGGGTGGGGGCGTCAAACAGCCCCCCGGGCAGCTCCGGCATCAACGTGAGGTACCCCCAGGACGCCAGATGCTCCCCGTAGGACGTGTAGTCGGCGGGCGAGAGCTGGAAGCCGTGGGTGAACACCACCACCGGATGTGGCCCGGCCGTGTCCGGCGCGTGCACCACCACCGGGAGGGTCACCGTCTCGCCGCCCACATCCAGCGCGGCATCCTCGGTAAAGCGCTGAGTGGCCTCCTCCCCGGGGTCGGCGGGATCGGGCGGAATCCCGCTGTCCG
The DNA here is from genome assembly GCA_964346625.1 of uncultured Myxococcales bacterium. GTDB lineage: Bacteria > Myxococcota_A > Polyangia > HGW-17 > JAJRWW01 > CAYFWA01. The sequence continues at coordinate 12,457 of CAYFWA010000067.1, read as the reverse complement.
GGTCGGGGGCGGCGTCCGCGCCCGAGGTAGCGTCGGACAGCGCCCCGTCCGCGGCGTCCGGCACCCCGGCGTCCCCGCTGGAGGTCGCGTCGAGATCAGGGTCCCCGCCGGGATCCTGACCACACGCCGCGACCCCCAGGGCGCCGCCGATCACCAGCGTCGCCGTCAATGTCCACGGCAAGATCTGCCCGAGGGGCGCAAGGCGCGACGCCCAGGCCGGCCGGGGCTTCGGGCAGGGATTTTGGGGCGCGCGTGAACCGCGCCGCGCCTGCGGCTCGCGGCTCGGGGACTGTGTCGGCAACGGTCTCATGATGACTCCTAGAGGAAGGGGCCCGCAAATCGTGGGCTGCTTTCTCGACACGCAACTCGCGGCGTGGAGACGCCCTGCGTCCCATCAAGTTATCAACCGTTCGGTAGATAATCAAGGCCTGCCCGCCATCTCGGCCCTTTTTTGTTGTTTCGTTTTCGTCCTCCTCTCCGGTGCGGCCTCTCAGGCTGGCCACGCCCGACCCCGGGCCGCCGCGCTGAGCCATTCTCGTCACTTCGTGCGCGCCCGATGAGACAGCCGCGCGGCATCACCTGGGGGGACGCGACGGTCGTGTGCCGCCGCGAGGCTCCGCGAATGCCAACGCCAATGGCTTGGCATCCCGGTTGCATCACCACTCCGCGAACCGGATGGACCTGCAGACCGCATCGCGAGCGGATCTGCGCGAGACAGTCCCCCGACCCTGGCGGAGAGCACCGCACAGCCAAACGCTGGCGGAGAGCACCGCGCAGCCAAACGGGTGGACGATCCAGTTGCGTCCACCCCTTGCGCCTTGCGCCCAGCGCCGCGGCGGCTGCGCTCTCGGCGAATCCCTGAACTGCCTTGGAGGTGAATCCCCATGCGACGACACAGCCTGAAAGCCAACCCCCTCGTATCCGTCCTCTCGGTGCTAGTCCTAGCGCCGCTTTTGCTGCTCCCCTTTGCGCTGACGACGGGGTGCAACGGAGAGAAAGACCCCGACTCCCAACGATTCCTGGTCACCATCGAGCACACGGGCACGGTATACGACCTCGTGGAGAGCGGCATCTTCGACACGCCGACGGGCGAGACGGCTCCCGCACCCCTGTTTCCCGGCGACAGCTACGAGTTCACCGTCCACGCCGCCCCCGGTCACCGGTTGAGCTTCGCCACCATGATGGTCCAGTCCAACGACCTGTTTTACGCCCCCGACGGGCAGGGCATCGCCCTGTTCAATGAGAACGATCAGCCCGTCACCGGGGACGTCACCGACCAGGTGCTGCTGTGGGACGCGGGCACGGAGATCGATCAAGAGCCCGGCGTCGGCGCCGATCAGGCGCCTCGCCAGGCGGCCCCCGGCGCCGGAGATCCCGACACCGACGACGAGGTGGCCGAGGCCACCGACGATTTTCTCAATCTCCCGCTGGTTAGCGAGGTCATCTCGGTGGACGTGACCCACGAGGCCGACGACCTGTTCACCATCACCATCACCAACGTCTCGGATGCCAGCACCCTACAGCACAGCGAGGGGGAGTCCCCCGTCCCTCTGTCTCCCGGCGTGTTCGTGGTGCACCGGGAGGACAACCCGCTTTTCGAGCCGGGCTACCCCGACGCCGACGTCGGCCTCGAGGCCCTCGCCGAGGACGGCGACCCGGCGCCCCTGGCGCAGACCGTGACCGCGCGCACCGGGCTCAACACCCCGCTTTCCCCCGGGTTCTGGATCGTGCAGCCCGAACCCTATGCCCTGTTCGAGCCCGGCGAGCCCGTGGCCGGATTCGGTCTGGAGGACCTCGCCGAGGACGGCGACCCGTCTTCCCTGGCCGAGACCCTGGCCGAGTTCCACAGCGGTGTGTTCGACACCCCGGTGAACGCGGTGAACTCCGGCCCGCTGCACTCCGGGGAGGTCTACACCTTCGAAATAGAGGGCGAGCCGCAGGACCGTCTGTTTTTCGCCACCATGGTGGTGGAGTCCAACGACCTGTTTTTGGCCCCCGACGGTGAAGGCATCGCGCTGTTCGACGAAAACGACGAGCCGATCACCGGCGAAGTCACCAACCGGCTCATGATCTGGGACGCCGGCACCGAGATCAATCAGTACCCCGGCACCGGCACCGACCAGCCCCTGCGCCAGGAGGGCTTCGACACCGGCGAAGACGAGGGCGGCGTGGTGCAGGTGGTCGATGACGTGTTCGGCTATCCCCCGGTGGGCGAGCTGGTGCGCGTCACGGTGGACGTCGTCGAGTAGGACACCTGCCATCGGCCGGGTGGCGCCCAGCCGCCGCCCGGCCGCCGCGCCTTCTGCCTTCCCCATTCCGTCCCACCGCCCCGCCTGGGGTTCCCGCCTGGGGTTCCCTCCGCGTGTCAGTTGCACGCCCGCACCGGGCTTGATAGCCTGGATTCTTCCACGAATGCGCTTTGCCTGGCACAAATGAACACGTCCCATTTCTTTTTTCCGAGCCTCTTGCCGATGGACTCACCCGGCTCGGCCCGTCGCCGGCGAGCGCTGCGCGGCATGTTGGGAATCACCCTCTTAATCGGATCGCTGGGCCTGACGGCGTGCGGGGCCCCCGGCGCCAGCGCACCGTCGGAGACCCGGGAGGACCGCTACGCTCGCGCCGAGGGCGGGGCCCGCCCGGTGGCCCCCCGGGCGCCCGGCGGGGTGGTCGGGCCGCAGACCCCGGGCGCGGCGCCGAGGGGCGAGGGGCGCCGCCGCACCTGGTTCGTGGTGCTCCCCGAGCCCGGCGCGGTGCCGTGGCTGCGCGATCGGGGGGTGGACCTCGCAGATGGCAAGACCACGACCCGCGGGGGCAGGGGTAGGGTCGCGGGCGGGGGCCGGCTCGACGTCCGCGACCATCTCCGGCGCCTCGCCCGGGCCCAGCAGCGACTGGCGCCCCGGATCCAGGCGGCGGGGGGGATCGTCATCGGACGGCTGACCCGGCTGGCCAACGCGCTGCTGGTGGTGGCGCCCCCCGCGGTCGCCGGCGTGCTGCGACGACTCCCGGGCGTGACGCGGGTGGAGCCCGTGCCGCGCTACCATCGACAAAGCGGCGTGTCGGTGCCCCTCATCGGGGCACCGCAGCTTTGGACACCACCGACGAACCTGCTGGGCCGGGGCGTGCGGGTGGGCGTGGTGGACAGCGGCATCGACTACACCCACGCCGCCTTCGGCGGTACGGGGTTGGTGGCCGACTACGAGAGCAACGATCCGACGGTGATCGAGGCGGGGAGCTTCCCCACGGCGCGGGTGGTGGGAGGCTGGGACTTTGCCGGGGACGCCTACGACTCCGGCGACGGGGCGGCGGACGTGCCCCAGCCGGACGCGGACCCGCTGGACTGTCCGCGGCCCGACTCCAGCGGCCATGGCACCCACGTGGCCTCCATCCTCGGCAGCGGCGGGGTGCGCGCCGACGGCACCGCCTACCCGGGCCCGTACGACGAAACCCTGGACCTCGCGGGGTTTCGGGTGGCGCCCGGCGTAGCGCCGGCCGCCGAGCTGTACGCCCTCAAGGTCTTCGGCTGCGGTGGGTCCTCCTCGTTGGTGTCGCTGGCCCTGGAGTGGGCGGCGGACCCGAACGAGGATGGCCAGCTCGCCGACCGGCTCGACGTGGTGAACCTGTCGCTGGGCTCCAAGTTCGGCCTCGGCAGCACCAGTCAGGAGGTGGTGGAGAACCTGATCGCCCTGGGCACGGTGGTGTTGGCCGCCTCGGGCAACACCGACTCGGACGTCAAGCGGGTGCGACCCTTCTACCTGTCGGACGCGCCGGGGGTGGTGCCGGCGGTGATCTCGGTGGCCAACACCTACAAGGAGGCCACGCGTTTTCGACAGCTCGAGATCCTGGGGTCGGGCAGCGGCGGCGAGCCCCTCGGTCCCTTCCCGCTATCCGAGGGGCGCGACAATCCCACCCTGGCCACCACGGGCACCGTGTCGGGGCCGCTGGTGCGACCCGCCCGCCGTGAGGGGTGCGATCCCTTCCAAAACGCCGCCGATTTTCCTGGCGCCGTGGCCCTGGTGGACCGGGGCGGGTGCACCTTCGACACCAAGTTCACCCACGCCGAGACGGCGGGAGCCGTGGCCGTGGTGGTGGTGGACTACTCGGACGCGGATCTGCCCTGGTCCATGACCTCCATCTCGGCCGCGCTGCCGGGGGGGCTGCTGCGGACCCGGGACGGCGCGCGGCTGCACGCCGCGCTGGACGCGGGAGCGCCCCTGGAGGCCGTGCTGAACGCCAGCGCGTGGTACCCGCGGGAGGCAGGTCCGGACTACGTGCGGGGCAACAGCTGCCGCGGCCCCTCGGTCTGGGACGGGCTGCTCAAGCCCGACCTGGCGGCGCCGGGCACCCACATCCTTGCCGCCGCCTCGGGCACGGGCCACGAGCCGGTATCCAAGAGCGGCACCTCCATGGCGGCTCCCCACGTGGCCGGGCTGGCGGCGCTGCTGCTGGAGGCCGCGGCCCAGCGCTCTCCCCCCGAGCGTCCCTCCCCCCTGGAGGTAAAGGCCCGGCTGATGTCCACGGCCGTGGCGCCCCGGGATCTGGAAGGCCGACCCTTCCCCGTCTCGCTGGCGGGCGCGGGGCGCGCGCAGGCCGAGGCCGCGCTGCACGCCGCGGCCTACTTGACCGTGCTGGACGACCACGGTGGCGGCGGGCAGCCGGCGGGCCGCGTGTCGGTGGGCTTCGGCGAGCACGTCATCGATGCCCCCCTCGAGGTCACCCGCACGATGCGGTTGATCCACCGAGGCGATGGCACGGCGGGCGGTGGCCCCTTGACCTACGACACCTCGGCCACGGCGCCCTGCGCCCCCTGCGGCCCCGGAGTGACCGTGCAGGTCACGCCGAGCGAGGTGACCGTGGGCCCAGGGGCGCACGCCGACCTCACGGTGCGCCTGGTGGTGGATCCAGCCGCACTGCCCCCCCCGACCCCCGACGCGGTGACCCCGACGGTGGGCTTTCGCGACGTGGGGCGCCACTTCATCACCGAGCTCGACGGGCACCTGGAGCTCACCGCCTCCCCCCCGGGCCAGGCCGCGACCTTGCGGCTGCCCTACCACGCCCTGGTGCGCGCGGCGAACCGTCGGCAGGCCGCGGCGCCCCGCGGCTGCCAGGTCACCGCGGGCCCCCGCCCGGTCCGCGTACCGCTGCAGGGGCCGCACACGCTGGACGCCTCGGCGGTGACCTCGGCCTTCGTGGCGCTGCCCGACGCCGAAGCCGATCCCCTGCTCGCCCTGGGGGTGTCCCACAACCTGGAGGCGGCGGCCACGGATCCCGATCTGCGGCGCACGCTGTATTTCGGTGTGGCCACCCGGCTGCCGTGGCGGCTCCCCGCCCGCTACACCCGCAGCGCGGTGGGGCTGCACCTCGACCTGGACGCTGACGGGGAGACCGACTACCGCGTGGCCATGGACTCGGAGTCGGGCGAGGAGGGGGACGACGACGACGAGGGCAACGCCGACATCTTCTCGGTGCGCATCTACGCCGATGGTGACGACCCGGCCGAGACCTACACGCCGGCGCGAGTGAACGTGGTGGACCCCCGTCGGCTCGACACCTACGTGCATCAAAACAGCGTCTGGGTGCTCCCGGTGCCCCTGGCCGAGCTCGGCCTGCTGGCGGTGCCCGCGTCCCTGGGCGTCCGGGGATACGCCCGGCAGCCCGACGAGGAGATCGTCTACGGGGAGTTCGTCTACTTCGACCCCACCGCCCTGCCGATGGACACCACGGCCGGTGGGGTCCGCGCGGGCCGCTTCGGCCCGACCCCCCTGCACGAGGGGGACACGGTGCAGGTCACCCAGATCACGGATCCGCCCCCCGACGCCCTGGCCCCCACGCTGCTTCTTTTGCACCACAGCAACGTGGCCGACGCACGGCTGGAGACGGTGTCGCTGGCCGAGGCCGACGCCGCCTACGAGCAGGGGGACGTGGGCGTCGCCGTAGACACCACCGTGGACGCCACCGGACCGCTGCACAGCGGCCAGCCCCGGACGCTGGAGTTTCTGGTCGAAAACCATGGGGCCGGGTCGGTGGGGGGAGTCACGCTGGAGCTGTCGGCTCAATCCGCGGTGGCGCGGCTCACGCGCCTGTCCGCCCTCGCGGAGGTGGGCGGCGGAGCGTGTGGCGAGGCCACGGGGCCGGCCGAGTCACTTACCCTCCGCTGCGCCCTGGGCGACCTCGCCGAGGGCGACACCGTCATCGTGCGCGTGACGCTGACCGCGGAGCTGCCTGCGCTGATGCCGGTCACCGGCCGGCTGCAGCTCACGGGGCGGGTCGACACCGCCCTCGGCTGCCCGGCGCCCGCGGCCAACGACGAGGCCGCGGCGTGGCTGGCCGTGATCCGGCCGGCCACGCCCGCCGAGCCGGAGCCCGACCCCGGCTGCGGGTGCGGCGTCCCCCCCGACGGCGCCGAGGCGCCGCTTTGGCCCGGATTGCTGCTGCTGCTGATCGGGGGAGGGGTCCTGGCGACGCGCTGGCGCCACGCTGGACGAGGCTGATCCGGCCCGGTGGGCTCCGGCTGAGCTGAGCACAGCTCAGCTCTGCTCTGCTCTGCTCTGCTCTGCTCAGCTCAGCTCAGCTCACGGTCGTGGGCGGCCTGCAGGCCGCGCGCGGCCAACCGCGCGGCGGTGGACTCCACCCAGCGCGACAGACGGGAGCCCAGGTTCTGGCGCTCCTCCCAGCGGATGCGAAAAAGATCCACCTCCTCGCAGCGGGCCAGCAACAGATCGTCCGAGGTGCCAAGCTCGTCCACCAGCCCGCGCTCCAGGGCCTGGGTGCCGTACCAGTGCTCGCCGGTGGCCACCGCCTCGAGATCGAGCTCGCCGCGATGTCGGCCCACGAACTCCTTGAACAGGGCGTGGGACTCGTCGAGCTGCTCGCGAAACTTGGCGCGCCCATCCGGGGTGTTCTCGCCGAACACGCTGAGCGTGCGCTTGTAGGCGCCGGCGGTGTGGTGCTCCACGTCCACGTCGTGCTTCTGAAGCAGGCGCCGCAAGTTGGGCACCATGGCCACCACCCCGATGGAGCCCACCACCGCGAAGGGGGCGGCCAGCAGCCGGTCCGCCACGCAGGCCATGAGGTAGCCTCCGCTGGCCGCCACCCGGTCCACGCACACGGTGAGCCGGAGCTCGGCCTGGCGCAGCCGCTGGAGCTGGGAGGCGGCCAGGCCGTACTCGTGGACCAGGCCGCCGCTGGAGTCCAGCCGCAGGATCACCTCCTCGCCCGGCTTGGCCACCGTGAGCACCGCGGTGATCTCGCGGCGCAGGCTCTCCACCGCCGAGGCGCGCAGGTCGCCCTTGAACTCCAGCACGTAGGCCCGTGGCCGGGAGGTCTGCTCCTCCAGATCCCGCTGCTTTTGCTTGTCCTGGCGTTTCTGCTTCTTGCGCAGCCGCCGATAAGCCGTCCGGGTCAGGGTCTTTTCCTGCAGGGCCCGGCTCATCCGGCGCAGCCGCCGGTTGAGCTTGTCCACCCGCAGCCGCCCCCGCTCCGGGTCTTCCCCTCCCCCGAACAGCCGCGCCACCAGGGAGACCCCCACCACCACGGCGATGGTCAAGGTCAGCGCCTTGAGAAGGAACATGCCGAACTCGGTCAAAAACTCCATGGAAACTCACCTCCGTGCGGACCCGCGCGTCCGAGGCATCCGCGGTCCACCGCGTCCCCTTGACGTAGCCTGTCTGCCGGCCAACGTCCAGCCGTTGCGCGGTGCCCGGCCTCATGGTGCCCCGCGCGCCCCGGTTCCCCCGCGAGGGGGCCTGACGATTCCGAGGCGCAGTGAGCCGCGCCAAGCGAACGGGCGGCTGGACAAAACGCCACGGGGATCGGACAAAACGCCACGGGGATCGGACAAAACGGGCGGTTGGCAAAACGGCGGCTGGACAAAACGCCACGGGGATCGGACAAAACGCCACGGGGATCGGACAAAACGGGCGGTTGGCAAAACGGCGGCTGGACAAAACGCCACGGGGATCGGATAAAACGAAAAGCATGGGGGACCTGGCCGCTGCCCACCGTCCCCCAGGAGGAGCCCGTGGTCGAAGTCATCCGCCGCCTCTCGCTGCTCACCGAGGCCGCTCGTGCCATGACGTCGCTCATGGATCCCGACGAGCTGCTCGACCGCATCCTCGACATGACGCGGGAGGTGTTCGGCTTCGACGCCTGTGCGCTGCTGCTGCTCGACGAGGACACCCAGACGCTGGAGATCCACCGGGCGAGAGGCTACGACACCCAGGTGGTGCGCAGCTTCCGGGCCCGGGCCGGCGAAGGGGTCACCGGGCGGGCGTTGCAGTCGCGCGAGCCGGTGGTGGTGCACGACGTGGGCCACACCGACGGCTACGTGGCGGGGGTGTCGGGCGCCGTGGCGGAGGTGGCGGTCCCCCTGTGTCTCGACTCCCGGGTCCTCGGGGTGCTGGACGCCGAGTCCACCCGCCCGCTGGAGCTCTCCAGCGAGGATCTATCGCTTTTGACCTCGTTTGCCAGCCACGCCGCCACCGTGGTCAACAACGCCCGGCTCCACGCCGACCTCGCCGCCCGCACCGCGGCCCTGGACCGCAAGCTCGAGCAGCAACGCCTCATCGTGCAGGCCTCCGAGGTGATGCTCGCGAGCCTCTCGTGCGACGAGGTGCTCACCGAGATCCTGTCGCTGGCCAAGCGCGCCCTGCGCTTCGAGACCTGCGCCGTGCTGCTGCTCGAAGAGGATCTAGAGCACCTGCAGCTCCACGCGGCCCACGGGTATCGCGACGACTGGCGGGAGCTGCGGATCGCGGTGGGGCAGGGGATCACCGGCCGCGCGGTGCGCACGGGCGAGCCCGTGCTCGTGTCGGACGTGACGGAGGATCCGGACTACATCCAGGGCGTCTCGGGCGGCCGCAGCGAGCTGGCCGTGCCCCTGCGGATCCGGGACCGGACCCTCGGCGTGCTCGACGTGGAGGCCACCGCGCCCGGCGCCTTCCGCCCGGAGGACGTGGACACCCTCTCGCTGTTCGCCCACTTCGCCGCCGTATCTCTGCGCAACGCGGCGCAGGTGGAGCGCATCGAGGCGCACAAGCGCACCCTGGAGCAGCAGCTCAAGCGCCAGACCCTGGTACAGCGCGCCGGGGAGGCGGTCCGCTCCACGCTGCGCGAAGAGGAGCTCTTGCGCCAAATCCTGGGCCTCGCCCGGGAGGCCTTGGAGTTCTCCACCTGCGCCGCGCTGCTGCTGGACCCCCGCGGGGAGACCCTCCAGATGCGCGCCGCGGTGGGCTACGGCCGGGACGTGTCCCAGGTCGTGGTGCCGGCGGGCGAGGGCATCACCGGCCGGGCGTTGGCCAAGGGCGAGCCGGTGCTCGTCACCGACGTGCGGCAGGATCCGCACTACATCGAGGGCATGACCGGCGGCCGCTGCGAGATGGTGGCGCCCCTGCAGGTGGCCGGGGAGATTATCGGGGTGCTGGACGCCGAGGCGGACGCGGTGGGCGCCTTCGACACCGAGGATCTGGCGCTGTTTCAGATCTTCGCCTCGGACGTGGCGGTGGCGGTGCGCAACGCGCGCCAGTTCGCCGAGCTGGAGCGCGCCAATCGCACGCTGGAGGAGCACGTCGCCGAGATCGAGCGGATGAACGCGGAGCTGTCGGACTATGCGGATCGCATCAGCCAGACCAACGAGGACCTGGAAAAGCGCGTCCGGGAGCTCGGGACGATCTATCAGGCCTCGCAGACCATCACCGCGAGCCTCGATCTGGACCAGACGCTGCAATCCATCGTGGACATGACCAAGACCATCATCAACGCCTCGTCCAGCGCCATCCGGCTGCTGGACGATGAGTCCGATGATCTGCGCTCGCGGTCGGCAGCGTCTCCGGCGCCGGCCACCGGGGTGCCCGCCGAGGCCGCCGCTGGGGGCGGTCCGCGGCCCGCGACGCCCAGAGACGGCAGCGGGGACCTTGCCGTGGGCGTCGCCCAGCCCGGCGCGGTGCGCGAGTCCCCGCCGCCCCCTGACGCCGCTGGGTCCGCTGACGCCGCCGACACTGCCGACACTGCCGGCGCCGCCGGCGCCGGGACCCAGCTCCAGACGCCCCTGCGGATCGGGAACCGCACCATCGGGGTGTTCGAGCTCGGGCGCGACGAGGGAGCCTTCTCCGAGGAGGAGAAGCGCATGTTGCAGACCCTGGCGAGCCAGGCCGCCATCGCCATCGAGAACTCCCGGCTGTTCGAGCGCACCCAGCACACCTACTACGAGACCATCCGCGCCCTGGCCGAGGCCCTGGAGGCCCGCGACGCCTACACCCGCGGTCACTCCGAGCGCGTGACCAACTACGCCCTGGCCATCGCCGACACCTTGGCGCTGCCCGCCGACGAACGCCGGATCATCGAGCACGCCGGGCTGCTGCACGACATCGGCAAGATCGGCATCAGCGACTCGATCCTCCACAAGACCAGCCAGCTCTCGGCGGCAGACCGCAAGATCATCGAGAGCCACCCGCTGTTCGGCGACACCATCCTGGGGCCCATCAAGTTCCTGCATCACGTCCAGGCCATCGTGAAGCATCACCACGAGCGCTACGACGGCACCGGCTACCCGGACGGGCTGGTCGGAGAGCAGATCCCGCTTTCGGCCCGCATCGTCTGCGTGGCCGACTCCTACGACGCCATGACCTCGGATCGCCCCTACCGCCGGGCCCTCACCCGGGGGGAAGCCGTCGCCGAGCTGCAGCGCAACAAGCGCCGGCAGTTCGACCCCCACCTGGTGGATGTGTTCGTGGATCTGCTCGAAACGCGCTTCCCCGAGCCTCAAGGAGAGTCGTCATGATACAGCGCTGCGTTCCCCCCGGGTGGTGCCGACGCGGCTCACGGGTCGGCCTCGCCCGGCGGTGCCTCGCGCGTGCATTCACCGCCGCCTGCTTCGCCCTCGTCGTCGGCGCCGCGCCTGGCTGCGGGGACGACGCCGGAGCCAACGCATCGCCCGCCTTGGTGACGAACCCGGAGACCACGGCCACGGCGTACTTCGAGTACGCCTACGAGCTGGCCTGTGCGGATCCGGACGGGGATCCGGTGAGCCTCACCGTGGCTGACGCGGACACCTGCGGCGGGACGCTGCAGGACCACGGCAACCGAACGGGGCGCTATCACTTCACGCCGACGCCGGCGCAGGTGGAGGCGGGCTGCACCCTGGCGGTGCGCTGCGCGGACGGGGGCAGCGCCCCGGCGGTGCAGTCCGTCTCGATCACCGTGGCGCCGCCGCCCGACGTGTCCGCCTTGCAATACGGCGCGTTCGAACCCTGGGCCGAGCCCCTGGCCGACTACCACGAGGCCGCCATGCAGGCGCTGGGCACCCGCAACTTCGAATGGGGGATCCACGACTTGACCACCTGGCAGGACCGGCTCTATCTGGGTTACGGGGATGCCACCGCCAACGTGGGACGCCACGTCCCCATCGAGGTGCGCTTTTTCACGGCCCCCACGCCCACCGCCACCGCCTCGGCCTTCACCTCCGATGAGGAGCAGATCGATCAGTACCGGGCGCTGGGCGACCGGCTGGTGATCCCCGGGGTGGACGCCACCGAGGACGGCCTGCTCGGCAACGTCTACACCCAGGACGCCACCGGCTGGACCAAGCGCCGCAGCCTGCAGTGGGCCTGGCACGTGCACGACGTGGCCCGCCTGTCAGGCGCGGCCGCGGACGGCACCGACGATGTGATCTACGCCGTGGGCAGCGGCGGAACCCTGGAGGACTACAACCAGTCCACGGTCAACGCCTACCTGTGGCGCAAGGATCCGGGGCCGCAGGGACCGTTCGGCCCCGGCCCCTTCGTGGTGGACACGGAGCTGCCGCACCCCGACCCGCCGGGAGATCACCGGCTCACCCACCTGCTCACGGCGGGCGGCGTCCTGCACGCCTTTGGCTACTACAGCGCCGGGGGCACGAGCTATGCGATCGCCTACCAGCTCGACCCGGCCACCGGGCTAGCGTCCTGGGACGGGCTGGCAGACTTCTTCGTGTTCGGCACCGCATCGCTGAGCGCCGATACGGGATTGATGTGGGGGGTGGAGATCGCCAGCCCCTTGCGCTGGGGGGCCCGCTGGCTGGACGGCAGCGCCGGCGGGCCCGCCGCGGTGACGGCTCCCCCGGTGGCGCCGCTGGCCGGCGTCACGATCCTGGACGCGGAGCCCCTGCTCGAGGTCGATCCGGCGGGCGACACGATCCCCCAGCCCAGCGGGCGCGCCCTGGTCCTGCTGCTCGACGGGGACGCCTACCCCAGCCCCACCGAGGGGCCCTGGGACCTCTCCGTAGCCGTGCTCGACGACGCCGGGGGGCTGCAGATCCTCGTAGAGCAGACGGTGGAGGTCCTGCCCGAGAGCGTGGCCTTTTGGCGACGCCACCTGTACCTCGGGCGCTCCGACGGCGCCCTGTGGCGGACCGAGGGGACGCTGTAGCCGCGCACGAGCGCGGGAAGCGCGGCGGCTCACCTGCGAAGACGAGGCGAGGCGAGGC
>CAYFWA010000066.1:0-16037 GCA_964346625.1 uncultured Myxococcales bacterium | reverse complement strand
CCGGAACCGGCCCCCGGAACCGGCCTCCGGAACCGGCCTCCGGAACCGGCCTCCTCAAAATCATTCAAGGGGGTTTTCCTCCGCCGCTTCTCCGTGTAATCTGGGCTCGGTGTATTGGAGCAAACGAAGGTTTCACGAGCACCACGGTACGCTCTCGGCAGGTGGGGTGAATCGTCACCAGGGATGTTGGAGGCTCGGAACGCGAGGTGCCCCGCGGTGGTCCAACGCGTCGGCCAGGTGTCGCCGGGCGTCGTCCGGATTACGCTGGTCGGCGGGTCTGCTGTTGGCCCTCGGCCTCATCGGTGTGGCCTGTGAGGCGGCTGAGCCGCCTCCACACTGGCACCGGATCGAGCTCGTCGGCCCGCCCTACGAGCGAGGCTATCAGCACGGGGAAGCCTTCGCCTCCGAGATCCGCTCGCTGTATACCCGCCTGCTCACCACCTCCATCATCCCCTACGTGAATCGCGAGCGCTCCACCATCGCGGAGTACCTCTTCGAGTATCAGGAGCCGAAGTACGATGACGGGGAGTTTGCCTACCTGGTCTTTCTCGAGAGCGCGCTCCAGCTCGAGACCTATCTCCCGCAGGACTATGTGGACGAGATGCACGGCATCGCCGACGGCGCTGGGCTCGAGTACGACAAGGTGCTGTTACTAAACACTTTCTTCGATACGCTCATGGCGTTTCGCGCCATGAGCATGTTTCTGGCCGCGGTGCAGGCCCCCGATCCCGTAATGCTGGGAGTGACCGGGGTGGAGGCCGACGGTGCGGACAACGACGGGGACGGCGCCATCGACGAGCCGGGGGAGGGGACCCTGGAACCCTACGACCCCTCGGGTTGGGCGAACCTGGTGGAGGCGCCGGTCGACACCACCGTGGTGCTTCGGCTCGAAGCGCCGCAGGGGGTGGATCCGGCGCGGCTCCGGATCCAGTACTACGAGGAGCTCTTCACGGCCGACGACCCCGAGATCGAGACCGAGATCTACGGAGAGGAGGACGAAGGCCTCGAGGTGCGCTTCCGGCTGTCGGAGGGGTTCCCCCCGGCGTCCTACGTCCCGCTCATCATCTCTGCCGGGGATACGGCCTGGGACGAGGATCCGCCCCCCGCGCGGGCGCACATGATGCGGGACATGCGCATCGGCTTCACGACGGCGGGGTATGGCAAGCTCCCCCACGAGGTCCCCAGCCCCACCTTCGACGACGGCCGATCCCAGCCACCGCCGACGCTGTTCGCCGCCCGGGGATCCGCCACGGCGGACGGTGCGCCGCTGCTCGGGCACCACTTTGCGCTGCTGGACTCCAACACCAGCCACGAGCACTGCGCCATCTTTTTGCACCGCCCCGACGAGGGGCGCGCCCACGTAACGGTGGGGTGGACCGGGGCGCTGTTCGGGTTCTCGGGCATGAACGAGGACGGGGTCGCCTACGGGGTGAACTACTCGGATACGCTGGACAATCCCCTCGCGGCGGAGTTTCGTGACCTGTTGGTGTTCGCCAAGTTCCTCTCCAGCGGCGTGGTGATCGGGGTTTTGGGCCGGGAGCTGCTGCGGACCAGCGGCTCTACCGCCGAGGCCGTGGCCTATCTGCGTGACACGCCGGTGACCTACGGCTGGAACTTCATGGTGGCCGACGACGCCGGCGACATCGCGCTGGTGGAGGTGGACAGCAACATCAACGACGACGCCACCAGCTTCTGGGTGGTCCGGCCCGACACCAGTGACGCCAGCAACGTGGATTCCTACGGTCGCCCCTGGGCGAGCGTGGGACCCGATGACCTCCGCTCCACGGTCCACTTCCGGCCCAACGCCGAGGACATGCGCATGTCCATCCTGGGCTACGAGATCCGACAGCAGCGCTTCTGGAGCTCCTACTGGTACCGCTCTCAGCGGACCTGGCACCTGTTGGGGGACGCGTTGCAGGAGCGCTACGGCGCCCTGGACGTGCCCGCGGCCCAGCAGATCCTCGGGATGGACGAGCTGGTGGATCAGCGTGACTCCATGAACGCGGTGGTGTTCGAGCCGAGCCGGCTGCGGCTCCACGTGGCCTTTGGCCAGGTGCCGGCCACCGCCGGCCCCTTCATCCCCTTCGACATGAACGCCTGGTTGGACGGGGAGGACCCGTGACCCGAGCCGTTTGGCCCTACCCTCCAGTGTGCTCGTTCTCCGTACGCGGTCGTCCCCGGCGCCGGGGGTGGATGGGGATCGCGCTGGGCCTGCTGTTGACCTCGGCGGTGGCACCGGGGCGCGCCGGGGCCCGGCCCACGGCCACCATGCCCAAGCACACCTTCATGCTGGACGTGGCCCACGCCAACTCCTGGGTGCGCAACGCCTACGACAACCACGGCGACAAGGGGCCGCTCATCGCGCCCATGTACCGCTACGAGCCGGGGGGCGGCCTGCAGGGCATCATCATCCCCAACGCCCGGGTCAACTTCCAGCTCATCGTCCCTCAGCTCCGCTACGGCATCACCGACTACCTCACCGCGGCGTTCGGCGTCCCCGTGTCGCTGCGCACCAAGGTGGAGCCCGACCTCGGCTGGGTGCCGGGCGACTACTACTGGCCTTTGGGCCGCTCCTACACGGAGGAGGACTTCTGGCAGTGGGCCCAGAGCATGGGGCAGGGCAAGCCCGGCGTCTGGGAGGGCAACAAGGGCGTGCTGTCAGACATCGTGCTGGGGTTGCGATATCGCATCTCCCATCTGCTGCCCGCCTTCGAGCGGGCGGGCTGGGGGCTGGCCGTGACGGCCTACTGGGCGCTGCCCACCGGCACCAAAAAGGACAACGAGGAGCTGGCGTCTGCCGGCACCACGAGTTGGGAGCTGCACTTCCAGGGGGAGTTGGGGTTCCACCTGACCATTGACAAGACCTTCCGGAGCCTGGCGGATCGTTTCACCGTGGGCTTCGACGTGTTCTACGAGGTGTTTTTCGAGCACTCCTACAAGGCGGGCACGGGGGCCAAGCACCCCCTCATCCAGAATCAGGCGCCCTACGTCGGCGAGACCTACACCATCGATCCGGGGGACTTCGTGGGCTTCGGGGTGTATCTGGAGCTCATCCCCTGGATCGGTCCCACCACGGACAACTGGCTCACCCGGCGGTCGGCCGACGGGGGGGCGAGCTATCCGCCTCTTTTGACCGTGGGCCTCGGCTACGTCTTCACCTACCACGGCCAGTCCGATTGGACGTCCCAGAGCGCGCTGTGGGACTGGACCCAGGAGAAGGCCTGGCGGCCCGGCTACAAGAACCGCCTGATCCTCGACGTGCAGCTCAGCTTCATGCGGCTCGGGGCCCCCTTCATGGCCTACGTCTCGCTCAAGAACCTCTCCTGGATCCCCGGCCGCAACAACCGCCCGGCGGACGTGATCATGACCGGCCTGCGGCTCCCCTTCAAGATCTGGTAGCCGTCGATACACGTGAAACGGCTTGCAGGAGCTACACGGTTGGGTGTTGGATGATCCGGACCACCCGCTCGCAGAGCTGGCGGAGCGTGGCCCCACTTTGACCGGCGATGCGACAGAAATCTGCAAGCAGCTCGAAAAGAGGCTCAGGGATGAATGGTGAGCTCTCGAGTATCTATGGGGCGATCGGCGTGGCGGGAAAAGTGGTTGGTCCCTGTGGCATCGCTCACCCTCGTTCGAGACATGGTGCAGAAGATGCGAGATGTCGGTAACGTGGATTAGACGACGGAACCCGATACCAGACGCAACGAATACTCCAGAGGGCCGCTGCGTCATCATGACGGTCGCGTCGCCGCCTTGAGCGTGGCGACGCGCTCTTGGAGCCGGGCGAGGCCGGCTTCGGTGGTTCCCTCGCGGGCCAGCAGGGCGACGAGGGCGGAGCCGCTGATGGCGCCGGCGGCGCCGGTGTCCAGGGCCTGGCGCACGTGCTCGGGGCGGGAGATGCCGAAGCCGAAGACCGGGGGTGGGGCGCCCAGCTCGCGCAGGGTGGACAGCAGGCGCTGCTGGCGCTGCTGATGAAACGAGAGGTCCTCCCGGGCGCCGGTGATGCCCGCCCGGGTGAGCACGTAGGTGTAGCCCGCGCCGAGCCCGGCGATGCGCGACAGGCGCTCGCGGGTGGCGTCCGGGGGGGCGAGCAGCACCGGGGCCACCCCCGCGGCCCGGGCGGCCCTCGCGAAGGGCAGCGCCTCCAGGGCGGGAACGTCGGCCACCAGCACCGAGTCCACGCCGGCGTCAGCGACGCGGCGGTAGAAGCCCGCCGAGGCGCCGAAGCCCGCCGAGGCGTCGAAGCCCGCCGAGGCGTCGAAGCCCGCCGAGGCGCCGAAGTCCGCCGAGGCGTCGAAGTCCGCCGAGGCGTCGAAGCCCGCGTCGTTGCCCTCCAGCCCCTTCACCTCGTTGCGCCCCTCGTCCAGGTGCATCCCGCCCACCACGAGGTTCGCGTAGACCAGCAGCCCGACGGGTACGGTGGGGTGGCGCTGGCGGAATTCGGCCAGCAGGGACCCGCAGCGCGCCGGTGTCACCCCGGCGGCCAGGGCGCGGGTGGCGGCGGCCCCGATGGTGGGGCCGTCGGCCACGGGGTCGGAAAAGGGGATCCCCAGCTCCAGGGCATCGGCGCCGCCGGCCACCAGGGCGTCGAGCACGGCCGGGGTGTCCGCGGCGCTGGGATCGCCCAGCATGACGAAGGGGATGAAGGCCCCTTCGCCGCGCGCCGCCAGGGCTGCGAACATCGCGTCGTAGCGGGTGGGGACGGGGGGCAGGGGGACCGCGGTCCGGGGTGCGGCGTCAGGCGCTTGGGGGTCCGAAGCCATGCTCACCACTCTCCCCGCTCGGCCATCTCGGCGAGCTGGGCCACGTCCTTGTCGCCGCGGCCGCTGAGGTTCACCAGCAGGATCTCGGGATCGGCGTGGGGGGGGGCGGCCCGGGCCCGGCGGATGGCCTCGGCCAGCGCGTGCGCCGACTCCAGGGCGGGCAGGATGCCCTCGGCCTCGGCCAGGGCGCGGAAGGCCGCCAGGGCCTCGGCGTCGGTGGCGGCCACGTAGCGGGCGCGGCCGGTGCGTTGCAGGTGGGCGTGCTGGGGGCCCACGCCGGGGTAGTCCAGCCCCGCGGACACCGAGTGGGTGGGCTGGATCTGGCCGTGCTCGTCTTGCAGCACCAGGGTCCAGGCGCCGTGCAGCACGCCGGCGCGGCCAGCGGTCAGGGTGGCGCCGTGCTCACGGGTGTGCAGGCCGCGCCCTGCCGCCTCGACCCCCACCAGGGCCACCTCCTCGTCGGCGAGGAAGTCATGAAACAGGCCGATGGCGTTGGACCCACCGCCCACGCAGGCGATGGCGGCGTCGGGCAACCTTCCTTCGGCCTCGAGGATCTGGGCCCGGGCCTCCCGGCCGATGACCCGCTGCAGCTCTCGCACCAGGGTCGGGAACGGATGTGGGCCCGCGGCGGTACCGAGCAGGTAGTGGGTGGTGGGGTAGCTCTCGGCCCAGTCGCGCAGGGTCTCGTTGATGGCGTCCTTGAGGGTCTGCGAGCCCGTGTCCACCGGCTGGACCTCGGCGCCCATGAGCTCCATGCGGAACACGTTGAGGCGCTGGCGCTCCACGTCCCGGGCGCCCATGTAGATCCGGGTTTGCAGGCCGAACAGGGCGCCCGCCAGGGCGGTGGCCACGCCGTGCTGCCCGGCGCCGGTCTCGGCGATGAGCCGCGTTTTGCCCAGGCGGCGGGCGAGCAGGGCCTGGCCGATGACCTGGTTGGTCTTGTGGGCGCCGCCGTGCAGCAGGTCCTCTCGCTTGAGGTAGATCCGGGCGCCGGTGTCGGCGCAGAGGTTTCGGCAGCGATACAGCGGGGTCGGGCGTCCGGCGTAGCACCGGAGCAGCTCGTCGAGCTCGGCCAAAAAGGCCGGGTCTGCTCGCGCCTCCAGGAAGGCCGCCTCGAGCTGCTCCAGGGCGGGGACCAGCAGCTCGGGCACGTAGACGCCGCCGTAGTCGCCGAACCGTCCGGCCTGCCTCATGGGATCACCTCGCGGCCCGGGCCACGCAGCCGGTTGTACAGGGAGGTGAGCCGCACCGGGTCCTTGACGCCGGGAGCCTGCTCCACCCCGCTCGACAGGTCGAGGGCCCAGCAGCCCATCGCGGCGGCGCGGTGGATGTTGTCGGGCGACAGCCCGCCGGCCAGCACCCAGGTGTGGTGCTCGGGGTGGTCCGCCAGGCCCCGCCAATCGAAGGTCTCGCCAGTGCCCCCCCGCAGGGTCGGGTGATGGGCGTCCAGCAGCAGGCGATCCACGTCGGGTCGAGGGACGACCTCGGCCACCGAGCGGACCCGCTGCGCCTTCCAGATCTCGCACCCCGTGGGGAGCTGCGGCCGCAGCGTGGTCACGTAGTCGGCGTCCTCGTCGCCGTGGAGCTGCACCGCGGCGAGGTCCAGCCGGGAGGCCCGGCGCGCCACCCAGCCCGGCGGATCGTTCACCGACACCCCCACCCAGCGCAGCCGCGGGCTGGCGGTCTGGACCTGCTCGGCCTCGCCCTCGGTGACCCGGCGGCGAGAGGGGGCGAAGACCAGCCCACCCCAGGTGGCGCCGGCCTCCCAGGCGATCCAGGCGTCCTCGGGGCGGCGCAGCCCGCAGATCTTGAGCCGGCCCACGGCAAGCTGCCGCACCGCGCGCTCCAGATCCGGCGCGCGCATGAGCGCGCTTCCCACCAGGAAGGCGTCCACCTGCCCCCGCAGCCGTCGCAGGTCGGCGTGGCCCCCGATCCCGGACTCACAGACCAGCACCCGGCTGGGGGGGACCCGGGGCGCGAGGCGCTCGGTGGTTCCCAGGTCTACCTCCAGCGTGCGGAGATCGCGGTTGTTGATGCCGATCACCGGGGCCTCGAGGGCCAGGGCGCGCTCCAGCTCCGCCTCGTCGTGGGCTTCGGTCAGGGGCGTCATGTGGAGCTCCTGGCAGGCCGCGGCGCAGGCCCGCCAGGTGTCGTCGTCGAGCACGGAGAGCATCAACAGGATGCCGTGGGCCCCGTAGCGCCGCGCCTCGTAGACCTGGTAGGGGTCCACCACGAAGTCCTTGCACAGCACGGGGCAGGGAGCGGCTCCGCGTACGGCCTGCAGGTGCTCGAGCCGGCCGCCAAAGAAGGGCTCGTCGCACAGCACCGAGATGGCGTCCGCGAAGGGGGCGTAGGCCCGGGCGATGGCGGCAGGATCGTAGTCGGTGCGCAGCGCCCCGGCCGACGGGGAGGCCGCCTTGCACTCCAGGACGAGACCGGTGCGCGGCCGCTGCAGCGCCGCCGCGAGGTCCCGACGTGCGGGCGTGAGGGAGCCGCGAAAGTCCGCGAGAGGGGCTTGCTCGCGCCGCCGTTTCACCGCGGCGCGCTTCCGCTCCAGGATCTCGGCCAGGATGCTCATGGGGTTGCCTCCGGGGTCGCGCGGCGCGTCGCAGAGGAGTCGGAGTCGGAGTCGGAGTCGGGGCCCGACTCCGAGTCGACACAGAGCTCCGCGCAAAGGCGGGTCCAGCGCTCGAGCACCTCCAGGGTCGCGCCACCGCGCAGCAGGTCGCGGGCGTGGCGCACCCCGGCCGTCGGGTCCGGGGCGGCGTCGGCCAGCCAGAGCACCATGCCTGCGTTGAGGGCCACCGCGTGGCGGTGCGCGGCGGTGCCCGCGCCGCCCGCCAGCTTGTGAAGCCAGGCGGCGTTTTCCGCCGGCGCCCCGCCGGTGAGGGCCGTGAGGGGCTGAGGCTCGAGGCCGAGCTCTTCGGGCCGCAGCGTGAGGCAGGTCACCTGCCCGCCGTCGAGCAGCGCCGCCTGGGTCGGCCCGTGCAGCGCCACCTCGTCCAGCCCGCTGCCGTGGACCACCAAAGCCCGTTCGCAGCCCACGCGTCCGAGGGTCTCGGCCACCGGCTCGCACCAGCGCGCGTCGTAGACCCCCACGAGCTGTCGGGGCGGGTGGGCCGGGTTCACCAGGGGGCCGATCAGGTTGAACACGGTGCGCACCCCCAGGGCCTTGCGTACGGGCATGGCGTGTCGCAGCCCGGCGTGATACTGCGGCGCGAACAGAAAGCAGATGCCCACCTCGTCCAGGCACCGTCGCGCCTGGGCGGCCGACAGGTCCAGTCGAATGCCGCAGGCCTCCAGCACGTCGGCGGAGCCGCAGCGGGAGGAGACCGAGCGGTTGCCGTGCTTGGCCACCTTCACCCCGGCGGCGGCCACCACCAGCGCCACGGCGGTGGAGATGTTCACCGTGTGCAGGCCGTCGCCCCCCGTGCCGCAGGCGTCCACGAACAACCCCTCGGGGCGGGGAAAGGGCGCCGCCGCCGCGCGCAGGGCCTGCACGGCGCCGGCGATCTCCTCCGGTCTTTCTCCCCTGGTGCGCAGGGCCGTGAGCAGCGCCGCGATCTGCAGCGGCTCCAGGGCTCCTTGAACCAGCGCCGTGAACAGCGCCGCCATTTCCTCTTGGGCGAGGGGGTTCTCCAAAAGCGCCTCGAGCCTTCGCGAAAAGTCGTTCACCTGGAAGCCTCCCGAGCTCGTGACGGCCCCGTCGCGGGGGTGTCGCCCTGCTTCGCTGCGAGGGGGGCGCCGTCCTTGCCCGCGGCCCAACGCAGGACGTTCTCGATGAGCGCCCCGCCCTGGGGCGTGAGCACGGATTCGGGGTGGAACTGCACCCCGGTGAGCGGCCGGTGCACGTGGCGCGCCGCCATGATGCGCTCATTGGCCCAGGCGCTGGCCTCGAGCTCCGGCGGCAGACGCAGCGCCGCCAGGGAGTGGTAGCGCCCCACCGTGAGCGGGCGCGGCAGGTCGGCGAACACCCCGCGCCCGTCGTGCTCGATGCGGGAGGCCTTGCCGTGCACGATCTCACCGGCGCTCCCCACCTCGCCTCCCAGCGCCGTCACCATCACCTGCAGGCCCAGGCAGACCCCGAAGGTGGGGATGGCGACGGCCTCGCGCACGAGCGCCGGCGCACACCCGGCGTCCTCCGGCGCCCCCGGACCGGGAGAGAGCACCAGCAGCCGCGGCCGGGGCAGGGCTGCCAGAAGCTCGCGCACCCGGGTCGCGGGCAGGTCGTTGCGTACCACCTCCACCGCGCAATCCCGGCGGGCGAGCTCGTCCACGAGGTTGAAGCTGAATGAGTCGAAGCTGTCGAGCAGCAGGACGCTCACCGGGGGGGGCGTGGGCATGGACGTGGTCGTGGTCATGGCGCTCCCGCTCCTGAGGGTTCGCGGGAGCGCTCCGGAGTCGTCCCCCCGCTGGGCGCCTGCCCATCGGGGGCCAGGGCCGCGAGCACGGCGTCGGGCGTCTGCCCACCAGGGGCCAGGGCCGCGAGCACGGCGTCGGCCTTGCGGGCGGTCTCGGCGGCCTCGGCTCGGGGATCGGAGTCGTGCACCACGCCGGCGCCGGCGCGTACGTAAGCGCGCCCGCCGCGCACCACGGCCGACCGGATCACGATGGCCGTGTCCAGCTCGCCGTCGCAGGTGAGGTAGCCCACCGCCCCGCCGTAGGGTCCGCGCCGGGTGGCCTCGGCCTCTCGCAGGAGCTGGGCGGCCCGCAGCTTCGGCGCGCCCACCAGGGTGCCCATGTTCAGGCACGCCGCGTAGGCGTGCAGGGCGTCGAGCCCCTCACGCAGGTGTCCGCGGACCTCGGAGACCAGGTGCATCACGTGGCTGTAGCGCTCCACGGTGAGCAAGCGGGTCACGCGGCGGGATCCGGGCCGGCTCACCCGGGCCACGTCGTTGCGGGCCAGGTCCACCAGCATCAGGTGCTCGGCGCGCTCCTTTTCGTCTTGGATGAGCTCGGCCTCGAGCCGGGTGTCCAGCTCCTCGTCGGTGCTTCCGTCGGCCCGCCGGCCCCGGGGGCGGGTTCCCGCGATGGGGCGGATGATCACCTTCCGGTTCGGCGGGGGGCCGCTCACCTGCACGCAGGTCTCCGGCGAGGCGCCCAGCAGGGACCAGTCGCCGTGCTGTACGTAGAACATGTAGGGGCTCGGATTGAGCACGCGCAGACGGCGGTAGGTCTCGAGGGGGGACGGGCAGGGCGCCGAGAAGCTCCGCGAGGGCACCACCTGGATCACGTCCCCGGCGGTGATGTGGGCCTTGAGGCGGTGCACCACCGCGGCGTAGGCCGCGTCGGCCTGATCCACCTGTACCCCCGGTCGGCGTGTCTCGGCGCCTGCCGCTCGCGGACCGCCAAACTCCTCGGAATCAATCGATTCCGACCCCGGGAGGGGGGTTGAGGGCGCTCGATCGGAGGTCTTGACGTTTCCGGGTGACGCCGGGCTTGGCGCCGCGGTCGGCGTCGGGGCCGGGGCATCTGCTCTCCGTTCGCAGGCGGCGGCGATCCGCTCCACCTGCTGCACGGCGTCGTGGTAGAGCTTCGGCCCCCCGCCGCCGAAGGCGTGCACCAGCACGGTGCAGCGCCGCTGCCGGTGGTCGATGCGGACCATGGCCTCGGGGAGCCAGAACACCCAGTCGGGGAAGCCCACGGGGTCGGCGCGAGCGGCTGGGAGCCGCTCGAGCTGATCGATGAGGTCGTAGCTGAAACACCCCGTGAGCCACAGCGGGGCGGCCACGGGGCGTGAGCGCAGCGTCCAGCTCGTGGCAAGCAGCCGGAGCGCGTCCAGGGAGCTGGGCGCGCGCAGCCGCTCGGCGTCGGTCTCCACCGTCGGCCGCGGCGGCAGCGTGAGCTGCAGCCCGGTGAGCGGTAGCCCCTCCCCATCGGGGGCCACCTCGCCCACGGCGGCCAGCCGCTCGCCCACCCACGCCAGGGAGGCCTGCCCGGCCGGGGTCAGGGCGCGCACGTCGACGGCGTCTGCGCGGCAGGTGATCCGCAGCGCCGAGCGCACCGCGAGCACGCTCTGCCCGCCGCTGCCGGCGCTGTCGTCGGCCGATTCGAGCAGCAGCACGTCCCGGGCGCGGTCGGCCCCTTCCACCAGCCGGTCGAACAGCGCGCAGGGATCCGGCGCCACCGGCATGCGGCGCGAAAGCGGCAGGATCTCACCGGGGCTGAGCGTGGGTACGTGCAACGGCCTGGCTCCCTCTACAGCGTTCGCCCCAGCACCCGGGCCATGGCGGCCAGGGTCTCCATGAGCGCGCGGAACTGCTCGGGGTAAAGCGACTGCGCTCCATCCGACAGCGCCCGCTCGGGTGCGTGGTGCACCTCGATGAGCAGGCCGTCGGCGCCACAGGCGAGGGCGGCCAGGGACATGGGGGTCACCAGCTCGCGGCGGCCCGTGCCGTGGGACGGATCCACCAGCACCGGCAGGTGGCTCTTGTGTTTGATGTAGGGCACGGCGTTGAGGTCGAGGGTGTTGCGCGTGGCCGTCTCGAAGGTCTTGATCCCCCGCTCGCACAGGATCACGTCGGGGTTCCCCTCGGCCAGGATGTACTCGGCGGCCATGAGCAGCTCGTCTACCCGCGCCGCCATGCCGCGCTTGAGGATCACCGGTTTGTGCGCCTGCCCGAGGGCCTTGAGCAGGCGGAAGTTCTGCATGTTCCGCGTGCCAACCTGAAAGGCCGCCGCGTGCGACTCCACCGCCTCCACGTCGGCCACCTCCACCACCTCGGTCACCGCCGGGAGCCCCAGCTCGGCCGAGGTGTCCCGCAGGACCTCCAACCCCTGTAGTCCGAGACCCTGGAAGCTGTAGGGGCTCGTGCGGGGCTTGTACGCGCCGCCCCGCAGCCCCGCCGCCCCGGCGCCCTTCACCGCGTCGGCGGTGGCGCGAAAGGCCTCGGTCCCCTCCACCGCGCAGGGCCCGGCGAACACCACGAAGCGCTCGCCGCCCACGGGCACGCCCCCGACGTCCACCACCGTGTCCTGGGGGTGCATCTCCCGGCTCACCAGCTTGTAGGGCGCCAGGATGGGCTGCACCTTCTCCACCATGGGGTGGCTCTCCAAATGCAGGGCGCCGAGCACCCGCTCGTCGCCCAGGGCGCCGAGCACCACGCGCTCGCTGCCGGGCATGTGCAGTGGCTTGAGGCCGCAGGCCTCGATCTGGTGCAGGATGGCCTGCGCCGTCTCCTCGTCGGCTTCGGGCTTGAGCACGATGATCATCTTGGCCTCTCTTCGTTTGCGCTCCGCGGACATCGCTCGCAATGATCGCATTGATACGGAGCCCATAAAAAAAGCCCACCGCGTTTCAGGGTCGCGGTGGGCTGCTGTGTGCGTTCGACCGGTGCTGGGAGACCGCTAGCGACGCAGCGCACCGCAGGAGGGGCGAAAGCGCCACCACCAGGATCCGGTGCGATGGGTCGTAAGGCTCATGGAGTCTTTTTACGAGAGGGGAGGGCTCCAAGTCAAGGGGAAGGAAGAGGGGGACGAAGGAAGAGGGGGACGGAGTTCGAAGATTCGAAGACGCGTTGACAATTCGGAGAATTTGGACGGAGGAAGAGGGGGACGGAGTTCGAAGATTCGAAGACGCGTTGACAATTCAGAAAGAGGGGGAGAAGAGGGAGAAGGAGAAGAGGGGGACGGAGTTCGAAGATTCGAAGACGCGTTGACAATTCAGAGAATTTGGACGACCTACCTGGCGCAACCTGACAGATACCGGTGTAACTTTCCGGTTGCGCGGTTGGAAATGTAAAGGAAACTTCAAATCTTCGAACACCGTCCCCCTCCCCCTCTGTGTTCCGCGGTTGGAAATGTAAAGGCGACTTCGAATCTTCGAACTCCGTCCCCTTCTTTGCGCTGGCCTGGAGATTGCCGCGTTGGGTTGAGGGGTGCTAGTGTCGGGCGGAAGGTGCAGGTGTATCGTCATGACCAAGTCGTCGTGCGAGCTGGAAGGCGGGGCCGAGTCGGACGGGGGGGCAGCCGCCAACCCGCCGCACCCCATCCTGCCGCTCGGCCGCCTCTGGGAACGGATGCAGGTCCGCACATGGGAGGCGCTCGAGTCGGGGGACCTGCTGTCCATCCCCACCTCCTCGGAGCTGCTGTCCGATCAGGGGTTGCCCTTCGTGGTCAGGGTGGTGGGGAACCTGGAGCGCAAGGACGCGGACCGCCGGCGGCGCGCAGGCATGGCCGACCCCACGGGGGGGGGCGCGCAGCGCAGGGGATCCGATGCCGAAGGGGATGGCGCAGCGAGCCCCAACCCGTTTTTGCCTTACGACGAGGCGCTGTACGTGGGGGATCTGAGCGCCACGCACGTGGCGCTGCTCAACAAGTTCAACGTGGTGGATCACCACCTGCTCATCGTGACCCGGGCCTTCGAGCACCAGGATCGGCTGCTCACCGAGGCGGATTTCGCGGCGCTGTGGAGAGGTCTGCGGGAGGTGGATGGGCTCGGGTTCTACAACGGAGGGGAGATCGCCGGCGCCAGCCAGTCGCACAAGCACCTTCAGCTCGTGCCGCTCCCCCTGGCCGAAAAGGGACCGCCCATCCCTTTGGAAGCCGCGCTGGAGCCGCACGGAGCGCCAGGGGTGCCGGAGCGCTCGGCGCGGCTGCCCTTTGTCCATGCCCGGGTGGATCTGCCCGCTGGATTCGAAACGGCGGCGGACGCCCCGGCGCGCCTGCTGGGGTGGTATCGCGCGCAGCTCGAGGCGGTTGGACGGCCCGTCTTTCAGGGGCCCCACGGCGCCACGGTGGATCCCTACAACCTGCTTTTGACCCGCCGCTGGATGCTGCTCGTCCCGCGTATCGCAGAGTGCTTCGAGCACATCTCGCTCAACGCCCTCGCCTTTGCCGGTTCCCTGCTCGTGCGCCGGCCGGCGCAGGTGGAGTTGCTCCGACGCCGAGGCTGCCTGGCCGCGCTCTGCGAGGTGGCGGGTACTCGCGAAGGCGGGCACTCGTCCTGATGGCTGGCATGCCCACCCCCTTCGCTTGATTGGTATCCAGGCTCTGTGCCGGGTTGCACGTCGAGGCGCGCCCACGTCATCCGTGGCCGCGCGCAGCCCCGTGTGCAGCCCCGTGTAAGCTCGGAGCCTTTGGGGCGATCCTTCGAGTGAGGTGGAGACATGAAAACAGTCCGTCCGGTTCGAGAGCCCGCGGAGGGGCCATCCTATCCTTCACTTGAACAAGAGTGGGTTAACAGGAGAGGATTCAACAAGAAATTGATCGGGAGCCTGGCGGGATTGGGGCTCGCGGCTCCAGCGGCGGCGCGGGCGCGGCTCCCGGGCGAGGCGCCAGCCCCGCGGGTCCATCGGGTGGTCTTCGATCCGGGATCCACCCAGCGGATCTGCGACCAGCGCTTTCGCCGACTGCTCATCGAGACCGCGGATCTCCCCGTGGCCGAGGCCGTGAAAAAGAGCTGCCACCGGGCCGGAATCCTGAAAGCCATCGTTCGCGTCCAACGGCAGTTCGCCAACTGCGCCTACCTCCGGGGGGCGCGCGCCTCCCGCCAGCTCGAGCGCGCCCTGGGCGTGCAGCTCCGGGCATACTTCCGCTCCCACGCCAGCGGTCCGGTCTCGCCTCTGAAGGTGACCTTCTTCCAGGTTCCGCCGCCCCCACCGAGCGGGGATGACGACCGGCCGCGCCTCCTTGGGGTCATCAAGCGTCCCCGTGGGCCTCTGGGTCCCGGAGGATGCGCTGCCTGTGACACGAGCGGGAGCAGCGCGGATTCGAAGGGTTCCGACTCCGGTGCCGGCGTGGGTTGGGTCGGTGCCGCAGCGCTGGTGCTGGGGCTCTGCTGGAGGCGGCGCCGGATCAAGGACGGCAACGGGATGGGCTCGGCTGACACCGACGGCTGAGCAAGGTCCTGGATAGCACCCAAGATCCGAATCAGCGCTAGCGCTAGCGTTTGTCTTTGCCTTTGCCTTTGCCTTGGCTCTCGCCTTGGCCCTTGTCCTTGCTATTGCGTTCTTCCTTCGGCTCGTCGCCGGGCTCCGGCTCGTCGCCGGGCTCCGGTTTCGTTCGGGAAGGAGCCCGATCCCAGTCCACCACCTCGTCGGGCTCGGGCCGGGTGAGCAGAGCCAACCAGATCAGCAGGGCGATCAAGGGGAGCGCGAGCAGGATCCAGAGCATGGGGTCCCTCGAGACGACGTCCGAGGTTACGGCATGGGCCCGGCGGGGTCAAACCCGGATCCGGGATGGCCGACGCCCAGGGCTCGGCCGGTATCGAGGACACGCTGCATGGCGTCAAAGAGCTGCTCCCGGTCGAACGGCTGGTTGCGAAAGCGCGTAAGCGCCTGCAGGAACCGCCCGAGCTCGGCCTGCGGGAACCGCGAGCCCAGGTGCGCGAGCAGGGGAGGGCAGAGGTAGCCGACGCAGGCGGGGCTCTTGAACCGGGCGAGCACGCAGCCGCGCTCGGTGTGATAGCGGCACTTGCGCTCCACCTCGCCGGGCGCCAGCGGCCGCCAGGCCCACCCCGCCGTGGCCTGCCACCGGGCCTCGAGGTCCTGCAGATTCAACAGGGTCTGGGGGACGAGCCCCATGTCGTAGCCGAGGATGGAGCAGCAGCCCACGGGCAGCCGGTCGCAGGACTTGGCACAGAACCCTTTGTTTAGAAAGCCCACGAGGTCGTCGATCTCCCGGGAAAGCAACGCGTATTCCAGCATCAGCTTTCGAATCCGCCAGGGGGGGGTGTCCAGGGGGTGGTGGACGTATTCCGAGCGCAGGTGGCGGGGCAGAAAGAGGATCTCCGCCACCTCCTCCACGAGACAGGCAAGCTCCCGCCCGCGCTCGGGCCGGTCCACCATGGCGACGACGAGCGCCCGGGTCGCCCTCGGATCGTGGACGTAGCCCGAGGCGCACAGACGCTGCTCAAGCTGTCGCGCCAACGCATCGACCAGGTCCGAAAAACGCACCCCGTGACCCGGCCCCGGGCGCACCATTCCCTCGGCGCTCTGTATCCCGAGCAACCGCGCCAGGGTTCGGCTCAGCGTGTCAGCCCACAGCCTTCGGGCCTTCGGATCCTGCGCGGCGTAGCGAGACGCTACCGGGTTGCCCTTCGCTGACATGCAAGGACCATAACGCAGGGGAGCGCCCGCGGAAACCCGGGCCCCCGGCGGCGTGCGAGCCATTTGCGCTGTGGGCAACAGTCGAAAGGTAGTCGCTTTTTCGGCATCGCGACAACAACTTTCCCCCAGGGTTCGGGTCGAAATCGTGTCGCCGCGGCGGCGCCGGCGCTCTGTGACAGCTACGCGGTTGCTACCCTTGAAACCGCCCAGCTGTCACTCCAGCGCC
>CAYFWA010000065.1:3634-16057 GCA_964346625.1 uncultured Myxococcales bacterium | reverse complement strand
CGAGGTTGCGCGAAACGGCGAATTGGCGCCTTTCCCTGCAGCGGCGCGAAGCGCGGGATGATTGGGGGTGAGCCCCGAAAAACCGCGCTTTTTCGGGGCGAGGGGGGATGGGACATCCCCCCTGAACCGAGGGGGGATGGGACATCTCCCCCCTGAACGTATACTGGAGGTTCTTCATGCGCGTGCAGGATATCATCGCCACCAAGCGGGACGGCGGCCGGATGACGCCGGAGCAGATCCGCTTTTTCATCGCGGGGTACACCGATGGATCGATCCCGGACTACCAGGCCGCGGCCCTTTGCATGGCCATCATGATCCAGGGGATGGAGCCCGACGAGCTGTCCCACTGGACCGACGCCATGCTCCACTCGGGGCGGGTGGTGGACCTGACCGCCGTGCCCGGGATCAAGGTGGACAAGCACTCCACCGGGGGCGTGGGGGACAAGATCTCGCTGTGTCTCGCCCCGGCCGTGGCCGCCTGCGGGGTGCCGGTGCCCATGATCTCGGGCCGGGGCCTCGGGCACACCGGGGGGACCCTGGACAAGCTCGAGTCCATCCCCGGCTTCTCGGTGGATCAGCCGGTGGAGCGCTTCTGCGAGCTCGTGGCCGAGCACCACATGGCCCTCATTGGCCAGACCGCGGACCTGGCGCCGGCGGACCGGAAGCTCTACGCCCTGCGGGACGTCACCGCCACCGTCCCGTCCATCCCGCTCATCGCCTCCTCCATCATGAGCAAGAAGCTGGCCGAGGGGATGGACGCCCTGGTGCTCGACGTGAAGGTGGGGGCGGGCGCCTTCATGAAGACCGTGCCCGAGGCGCGAGAGCTGGCGCGGACCCTCGTGAGCATCGGGGTTCGGGCCGGCAAGAAGGTCACGGCCCTGCTCACGAGGATGGAGGAGCCGCTGGGCAACGCGGTGGGCAACGCCAACGAGACCATCGAGGCCGTGGAGGTGCTCAAGGGGCGCGGCCCGTCGGACGTCACCGCCCTGACCTACGCCCTGGGCGCGGAGATGCTCGTGCTCGGGGGGCGGGCCGATTCGACCGACGAGGCCCGCAACCGCATCGGCGAGGCCATCTCCGCGGGCCGGGCGTTGCAGACCCTCGAGGAGCTGGTCGCTGCGCAGGGAGGCGACGCCGCGGCCCTGCAGGACTACGACCGGTTCCCGTCGGCCGCCGCCACCGCCGACATCCCGGCGCCGCAGGCCGGGGTGGTCCAGCGCATCGACGCCGCCGAGGTGGGCATCGCCGGGATGTTGGTGGGGGCGGGCCGGCAGGTCTCCACCGACACCATCGACCACGGCGTCGGCATCACGGTGCACAAGCACATGGGGGACGCGGTGGCCGCCGGGGAGCCCCTGGCCACGATCCACTACAACGCCGACGAGCAGCTCGGGGCGGCCAAGCAACGCCTGAGCGGCGCCTACGAGCTCGGCGACGAGCCCGTGTCCGTGGGGCCGCTGGTGATCGACACCATCCGGGGGGAGGACTGAGGGGAAGCGGACCGACTGCGCCTTCGCTACTTTGGGTCGAGCAGCGAGCTCTTGTAGCGACCGGGGGCGAAGGGATCCATCACCCGGATCTCCACGGCGTCGGTCATCCCGCGCTCGGCCAGGGCGCGCTCCAGGTCCGCGCGTAGTAGTTGCTGATCGTAGCCCAGGGCGACGACGTCGGGCCGCAGGCGCTCGAGCACGGTCCAGGCGCCCACCTGCGCGTCACCGAGCACCGCCTCGTCCACCTCAGTCGGCGCAGCAGCGGAAGCCGGTGGAGTAGTCCCAGTGGAGGGTGTTGTGGGCGGTGGTGCGGTAGAGGCAGCCGTCGCCGTTGAGGGTGGTGTCCACGTAGAAGCCGCCGCGGAAGGTGCCCGCCGGATCGGCGGTCCACTCGTGGAGGTTGCCCATGAGGTCGAAGATCCCGTCGGCGCTCACGCAGCCGACGTGGGCACCAGTGGGTGACAGGGAGTCCGGGAGCTGGTTGAGGCAGGGGTGTCCCAGCTCCGACCAGATCCAGGAGTCGCTGGTGCCGAAGTACTGGATGGCGGGGTGCTCGGCGCGGGCGTCGGCGCAGACACCGGGTTGGCGCGTATCACCGTAGGGGTAGGTCCAGCCCGCCGGCCCCTGGCAGGCCCGCAGCCACTCGCTGTCGGTGCACAGCCGCTTGCCCGCCTCCGCGCAGGCGGTGGCGGCTTGCTCGCCGTTGAGATACCCCTGGGGGACCGCCCCGGGCAGGGACACGGCACGGACCCGGATCGTCCCCGGGTTGTGGTAGGGGGACCAGGGTGCGGTGCTCTGATCGGGGTACACCCGCAGCAGCGCAGCCTCCCAGCGATCCATGCAGAAGGTGTCCACCGGCGCCATGCCGGGTGGGCAGCCCCCGAGCCCCGGGGGCTCGGTGAGGCCGGCGTTTGGTTGGGTGTGGGCGTCGGGATCGCAGCCCCACGGGAAGGGGGTGCAGCACTGGATTTCGGCCGGGCCGGGGCAGTAGCCCGGCGTGGAGACCCCGTCGCACAGCGCCACGTCGAGACACTCACCCGCCGTGCCGTCCACGTTGCACGGCACGGCGGCGTCCACGGCGGCGTCGACTACGGGCCCGCCGTCCCCCGCGTCCGGCACTCCGGCATCCTCCAGGGCAGAGGCGTCCGGCGGCGGCGCGGCGTCCAGCAGGGAGGCGTCGACCAGGGAGGCGTCGACCGTGCTGCCGGCGTCCTGGCCTTCGTCCGCGCCGACCCGGCAGCTCGGCGCTGCGAGCCACAGCAGTAGCAGGACGCCCAGCGGGCCCCAGCGCTGGCGGCGCGGTGCCCGCTGCGCTGGTTTGGTTCTCCCGCGCGAGGGGCGGGGGCTGTGTCCCGGTTTGCTCTTTCCCCAATCCTCAGTCATCAGCGGTGCGGCCGTCGAAGTACAGCGGGTCGAAGCGCGACGGCGTGGCGCCGGGCAGCGGCGGCGGCGGCGCCACCGGCACCCAGCCGTCGGGGTGGTACATCTTGCCCGTGTTGAGGTAGTCCGAGTCCGTGGAGTAGATGACGTTCAGGTCCCGCTTGCCGGGCATGGGGGGGGCGCCGTAGTCGGAAAACACCGCGTAGCGGAAGTCCAGGCCGCCGGCGCCCACGTCGTAGCCCCCCTGGGACGAGAAGTAGTAAAAGCCCACCACGTCCGGGTTCCAGGTCTCGTAGATGTTGCCGGCCAGATCGAGGTAGCCCAGAAACACCACGGCGTGGCCGGTGCCGGTGGTGCGGTTGAGGTTGACGAAGGAGCCTGGCGTCAGGTCCTCGAACAGCAAAAACTCCCCCATGCCGAAGTTCTCCAGGGCGTCGGCCGTGCCGCCGCTGCCCAGGGAGTGGTTCACCCAGATGTGGGCCTTGATGTGGTTGTCGTGCAGGGTCTCCCAGCTCTGCTCGGGCAGGAAGTCGAACACCGTATCGTCGCCAGTGTCCTCGGCGTAGAGGTTCATGGCGGTGAGGATCACCTCCATCACCGCGGCCACGCACATGGTCCGCGCCCCGCCGCTGGCCTCGATGAGCCCCGTGTCCCCGTAGGGGATGTCGTGGGTCAGCACGGCGGAGTCGTAGCCCAGCAGCCGGTAGTTGGCCCACAGGTAGTCCACCGCCGACAGGATCCAGTCGTTGAAGTAGGTCCCCGCCGGGAAGGCCCGCGGCCGGATGGACAGCCACAGAAAATAGGGCCCGAGCTGCTCCACCCCGCCATCCACGTAGGTGTCGGCCACCAGATGGTAGGTGCCGGGCTCGAGCAGGGCGTACAGGGCCGTGTCCCCGCGGGTCACCAGTGCCACCGGGCCCGTGTCCGACAGCAGGTGCAGGTCGATGTCCGCGCCCGCCGGCTCGGAAAAGTCGATGGTGGCGGCGAGCCGGGCCGGCTCGTCGAGGGTGAACCGGTAGACGTACTCGGGGCCCGACTCGTCGAGCTGCTCGTAGCCGGGGTAGACGTCCAGCGCGTCGCTGGTGGCCAGGTGGGTGTCCCGCGCGTCGGTGAACACCCACGGCAGCACCAAAGCCCCGGGCGGGTCGCCCCCGACGGGGATGGGATCGGCCACGGTGCCCGCGTGCCAGGCCTGCAGCGACACCGTGAGGGCGTAGGGGCCGGGCAGCGGCTCGCCTCCCGACACGTAGGTGTCGAGCACCAGGTAGTAGGCACCTGGCTCCAGCACCGCGACCACCTCGTAGTGGTCCCGGGCGATCACGGTCACCGCGGCGGGATCCGGGGCCTGGGGATCGAGCCCCTGGATCAGGTGCACGTCCACGTCCACGCCCTGCGGCTCGGGGAAGGCGATCCAGGCGCGTAGCTCCACGGCCTGCTCCACCCGCAGCAGGTACACCCACTCGGGCCCGGACTCGTCGAGGTTCTCGTGTCCGGGGTAGACATCGAACAGATCCGACGGCCCCTCGGTGGTGTCCCGGGCGTCGTAGTAGTCGGGCAGGGCGGGGTCGCCGGGGATGAGCAGCGGCTGCAGCACGGTGCCGAGCTGCTCCTCGCAGGCGTCCCCCTGGCCGTCGGCGTCGCTGTCCCACTGGCCGGGGTTGGCCTCCGCCGGGCAGTTGTCCTGGTGGTCGGGCACCCCGTCCCCGTCCGCGTCCGGCCGCGCGCCGTCCACGTCCCCGCCGTCTGCCAGCCCGCTGGCGTCGGTCGTCCCGACGTCGGCGTCATCGGGGGGAGCGTCGGATGGGGAGCCACAGGCCGGCGCGAATAAGAGAAACGCCGCGCACAAGATGGAAAACCGTGGTGGCTTTGCGAGGGAGCACGAGGGAGATCCCAAGGGGAGCAGTAGGTGGCGCATGGGCGTCATTATACCACCCGAGCCGCAGTCGCGGGGAGCGCGACCGCGAGGGGCGCTGGCGGCGGGGGCAGCGAGGGGGGGTGGCCGGTGGGAGCGGGACCGTGGCGGGCGGCGGCCGGGGGAGGCGCGGACCCGCACTCATGCGTGTCATCAGGGGCCGGAGCGCCGGCGGCGGGCCCGGCAGGCCAGCAGGCCCAGGGCGCCGAGCATCAGCCAGGGGGCGAGGGGCTGCCCGGATCCGGCGGGACCGCCGCCCGCGGCGCAGCCGCAGCCGCCCGGGGAAAGCGGTCGCAGCTCCGGCTCGCAGGCGCCCTCGCGGCAGATCTCGCCGGAGGGGCAGGGCGTGGCGATGCGCTCGAGGCACGCGTCGCCGTCGTCGGCCTCGTCGCAGGACCACGCGGATCCGAGGTCCGAGGCGCAGCCGGTCTCGCCGGCGGCGCACTCGTCCGCGCAGACGCACTGCGCCCGGCCGGCGGCGTCCACCTCGCAGGTCTCGTCCGCGGCGCACTCGGTGGGCACCCGCTCGAGGCAGTCGTCGCCGTCCAGGGCCTCGGTGCAGGTCCACGCCACCGCGCGGTCCGCGCTGCAGCCGGCGTCCCCGGGGGCGCACTCGTCGGTGCAGGTGCAGGCGGCGTCCACGCAGGTCTCGTCCGGGTCGCAGGCCACCGGGATGCGGTCCAGACACGGGTCGCCGTCGTCGGCCTCGCCGCAGGACCAGGCGGCGGTGGCGTCCGCGGTGCAGCCCGCCTCGCCGGCAGCGCACTCGTGACTGCAGCCCGGCGGGGAATCCAGACAGGTGACGCGGCCCAGCGTGGGGTCGGGGCCGCAGGACTCGAAGGCCATGCACCGCTCGCCCCGCGGGTAGCCCTCGGCGTCGCACCACACCGCGATCTGGACTCCGCTTTCCAGCTCGCACCGGCCCTGGGCGTCGAGCCCCGCTTCGCAGCCCGCGCCCACGCAGCGCAGGGCCCGGGAGGCTTCGTCCCACCCGCAAACCTCTCCCCCCGCGCAGTGCTCGCTTTCCACCTCGGCGCCGCCGCACCAGGCCGCCAGGTCGCCGAGGCAGATCCCGAGCGTGTCCAACGGGTCCAGCCCGCCGCAGCCGGTGGGCGGGCAGTCCCAGCTCCCGCCGCACGGCTCGGACGGCGGCGACTCCAGGGCGGTGGCCGTGGCCACCGGGCGGGTGCGGGTCACGCAGTGGATGGCGCCCCCTTCCGTGATGATGTCGTCGGAGTCCACACTCATCACCGTGGCGGCGGGCAGCACGCTCTCGTAGACGGCCAGAGCGGCGGCCTCCTGCGACGTCTCGTCGGCGTAGGTGGGCACCAGCACCAGGTCGTTGACCAGGATGGAGTTGGTGTAGGTCCGCCACACGGTGCCGCTCCACCAGGAGTCGCCCGGGTCGGGCATGGGGACGCGCACCACGTGGAAGGGATCCCCGTGGCGGTTGCGGGCGGCGGCCAGCCGCTGGGCGTTGCGGTCCAGGATGGCGGCGTTTTCCGCGTCCTGGGCGGCGGTGTACTCCCCCACGATGAAGGTGTCGGCGGTGAGCAGCTTGCAGAACATGTCGTGGTGGCCGGTGCGCTCCCCCACCAGGGGCTCGAGCCAGATCACCTGCTCGCAGCCGAAGTAGTCGTACAGGATCTCGTCCACCTGGTAGGGCCAAAGCGGCAGGTTGCGGAGCTGGTGGGCGCGGGTCAGAAAGCACGTGCCGTCGCCGTCCGAGGAGAGGTTGCCCCCTTCCAGGTTCAGATCCGGCCGGAAGATGGACAGGCCCTCGATGTCGGCGAGCTTGGCGGGCACGGCGTCGTCGTTGGTCCGATCCGGGTAGTAGCGCGGATCGATCACCGCCAGGGTGCCCGCCCCGTCGGTGACCCAGAAGGGGCCGTAGTCCACGAACCAGTAGGAGTCCAGCGCGCCCGTCGACCAGGGGCCGTCGTAATACGGATAGGCCGACAGATCGGCGTAGCGCACGTGGGTGGGATCGATGCCTCGGGCGGAGAGCTCGCCGGCGAGGTCGCTCTGGTGGGCCGCGTCCTCCACCACCAGGGTGACCCCGGCGTTGCCGTGCTGCACCACGGCCGCGGTGATCCCGGCGAAGAGCTCGTCGTGGGTGCCTGGCCACCACGTGAAGTACACCTGGCTCACCGGCGCGAACTCGGCGTACATGCGCACCGGGGTCACCGGCGCCGCGGTGCGAGCGTACAGCTCCGGGTGCGCGGTGCGGAAGGGGGCGTTTTTGCGCGGCACCGCCGTGCGCGCCCGCTCGGCGTCGGTCTCCCACTTGGGCAGCGGCGCCTGCCCGGGCCGCGGCCGAGCGGCCGCGGGCGACGCCCCCCAGCCCCAGCCGAGCACCACCACGCCGAGCACCACCACGCCGAGCACCACCACGCCGAGCACGGTCCCGGCGAGCCACGCGAGGCGTGGACTGGACCTCTTGCGCAGGTGACGGGCGTCGACGAGAGGCGACACCTGGCGAAGCGGCCGGGCAACCCAAGGTCTGAATGGGTGTTTCATGGAACGAGCATATCTCGGATGAGCGCTCCAAAACAAGACGATACAAGATGCGGTTGTTGGCCCCTGCGAGGAACGATGGCCGGGCTAGTGTAATCATGCTATCTTGTTTGTAATCATGTAGTGGGGGGTCACGGAGAGTTCCGAGGTACCGGCTGTTACGGGCGATTTCGAGTAGTGAGAAGGAACGATGGTCCGCACCCAGATACAGCACCCAGATACAGCACCCAGATGCAGCACCCAGATGCAGCACCCAGATACAGCTCACCGAAATCACGTAGCAGGGGCTCACGGAGAGTTCCGAGGCACCGGCTGCTCCGGGCGATTTCGAGTAGTGAGAAGGAACGATGGTCCGCACCCAGATACAGCTCACCGAAGAGCAAGCCCGTCACCTCAGGCGCCTGTCCGCGCGCACGGGGCGTTCCATGGCGGATCTGATCCGAGAAGGCGTGGATGAGCTGCTGCGTCGAGAGGGCAGTGAGCAGTCACCCCGCGATCGCCGTGCCCGAGCCGCGGCCTTGGCCGGTCGATTTCACTCTGGCGTCGGCGATCTGGCCGAGGACCACGATCGATACCTCTCCGAGGCATACGAGGCATACGACTCGTGATCGTCTTCGTGGACACCTCTGCCTTTCTCGCGGTGTTCGACGCCGATGATGCGCATCATGGTACGGCGAGGGAGGTCTGGGAAGAGCTCCTGACCGACGCCTCCACGACCTTGCTCACCACCAGCTACGTCCTCATCGAGACCTATGCGCTCCTCCAGCGTCGCCTCGGCATGGCGGCAGTCCGAGCATTCTCCCAGGATGCGATGCCGGTGCTCTCGGTGCAGTGGATCGACGAGGCGCGCCACCGGATGGGCGTAGAGGCGTTACTCGCCGCAAATCGCCGGCGCCTGAGCCTGGTAGACTGTGTCAGCTTCGAATGCGTCCGAAGCGCGGGCGCGGACCGGGTCTTCGCGTTCGACCGCCACTTCGCGCAGCAGGGCTTTGCCCTTTTGCCAAAGTGAGCCTACGCCCTTTCTTACCTTTTCACCTCAGCGTCGTTTTTTGCGTTGTTGCTCGACGCGCGTCGTTGCGAGGAGGTGCATCGCGGCGAGGAGGCGCGCCGCGCCAGTGGGCGAGGGCCGCGGAGAGCTGGGCGTTCCAAAAGCGCCAGTCGTGTCCGCCGCGGGGATCGAGCACCACGCGGGGCCGGGCGCCGCGCCGTTTGAGGGCCCGGGCCAGGCGCCGGGTCTGCCGGGGCCGGACGCTGCGGTCGCGCAGGCCGTGGGCCAGAAACACCGGGATCCATCCGGTGCGCTGACGCCGGGGGGATTCCGCCGTGCGAGGATTTGTCCCGCGGGAGGGAGTCGAGCGAGCCGAACGAGCCGGCGCCGGGGTGGTCGAACGAGCCGGCGCCGAGGGAGCCGGGCGATCCGGCGCCGGGGCGCCCGCGCGGGCGGGGCGGGGGGCCGTTCGGGTCGGGCTGGTAGTCGTTCGGGTCGGGCTGGTAGTCGTTCGGGTCGGGCTGGCGCCCGGGCGAGCGGGTTGGGCCGCGGGCCGGGCCGGGTGGGTAGCCGGCGGCGCGGCCCGGCGCAGGCCGCGCAAAAGCGCCGGGCGCACGGGGTTGTCGAGGCGCCATCGCTTGGGGAAGCGGGTGCGGGGGCCGTAGACGCGCCGGTGGATGCGGTACTCGCCGCTGCCCGGGCGCAGCGCCATCAGATCGAAGGTGCCCGACAGCGCGCCGGCGAAGCCGAACCGCGCGTCGCGCTCGGCCACGAGCACGGCGCCGCGGCCGCCGGTGGACACGCCCAGCAGCCCGGTGTCGGCGCGCCGCTCGGAGACGAGGTAGCGCCGCCGCAGGTGCGGCAGCACCACCCGGGAGATCCAGCGCGCGCCGGGCATCCCGGGCGTGCGCGGCCCGAGCCCCCGGGTCTGGGGGTAGTACGCGGTCTCGTAGACCGTGCGCCCCATGGCCGGACAGGCCACCACGAGGCCGTAGCCATCGGCCAGGGGCGCCAGGACGCTCTTTTTCTGCCAGGCGCGCGCGCGGCGGTTCCAGCCGTGCAGCGCGATGAGCAGGCGATAGGGCGGACGGCTGGGATACCCCCGCGGCAGATACACCCGCATTCGCCCGGTGACCCGCCGGCCCCGGTAGCGTCCCCGCAGCCGGATCCCGGTCACCCAGCGGCCGGGCCTCGTCCGGGCGGGCGCCGCCGTGGGCCTCCGGGCGCGGCCTGGGTCCCTCGCCCCGCTGCGCCGCCCCCGCCGCCGCGCCCGCCGCCGCGCCCGCCGCCGCGCCGGAGCCCGCGCCTCCGGTCGCGCCGAGGCTCGCCTTTGCTTCGGTGGTCGCACGGAGGCGCGCCGGCGGTCCACTGGCTCCGCCGAGCCTTGCCTCCGACCTGCGGACCGCTCGGTAGACGGACGTTGCAGCGCAGGGCGCGTCCGGACCGGAGCCCCCATGGCATTGGCATCACGGGTACCAGACGACAGGCGTGCCCTTTTTTCGGGCCGCGCCACAGGCGTGGCAGCGCGATGCTCTGCACCAGCCGCCTGCCGGCAGCTCCCAGCCCACCCGGCGGCGATCATCAGCAACGCGAAAACGAATGGAGGGAACCGAAGCACGGAGAATCGCAGACGCGTATCCTCTCCCTTCGCGATAACCAAGATCCGGCCTGTGACGCGCGCCCTCACAGCAGCTTTTTGAACTGCTCGATATCGAGCCCTGCGTCACGTACGATTCCGGCCATGGTGAAGGCGTTCACGGGGTTGGACCGAGGGATCGTGAGGATCCGGACGCCGTCGGTCATGACGATGTGCTTGCCCTCTTTGGCTACACGGAAGCCAGCCTTGCTGAGCGCTCTCTCGGCCTTGCGGTGAGGGATTCCGGGGAGCTTACCCACTAGAGCGCCACGTCGATCTCGCGAACCTCTCCCCCCTCCACCAACTCGGTCACCACGTCCAGGTACTCGCGAATGGCATCTCGGATGTTCTGGAGGGCTTCCGCTTCGGTCGCGCCCTGTGACCAGCACCCCGGGAGGCCGGGGACCGAGGCGCTGTACCCCTCATCGGACTGCAGCAGTAGCACTTTGTATTTCAAGGGCTTACCTCGACTAGTATTGATTAGTATTGATCAACGGCCTCGTACTAGGACCCATCGATGGGTCACCGTTACACCGTCGATCCACCCCTAGAATATACGCGAGCCCAGGAATATGCGCGAGAGCCAATCGTTCGTCGACCAGCAGCCGGTGACCCGGACCCGGGGTCGCGAACCCCGTCCCCCTCTTTCCGTGCCCCGCCCCCCTCTTTGCCCCCATCTTCGAATCTTCGAACACCGTCCCCCTCTTTCTGCCCCTCTTTCTGTGTTCTGCTCTCAGCTCGAGGCGCGAGGGCTCACGGTTCGGTGGGGACGTGGACGATGAAGGTGCTGCCCTCGCCCTCGGTGGAGTCCACTTGGATGCGGGCGTGGTGGGCCTCAAGGATTTGCTTGACGATGGGGAGGCCGAGGCCGGTGCCGGTGATGAAGCGGGTCTGGGCGTTCTTCACGCGGTAGAAGCGGTGAAAGATCTGGGCCTGGTCTTCGGGGGAGAGGCCGAAGCCGGTGTCGCGCACCGCGAGGCGGAGCTCGGAGCCCTCGGGGCGGGCCGACACCTCGACGGTGCCGCCCTCGGGGGTGTACTTGATGGCGTTGGTGATGAGGTTGGACAGCACCTCGTCGAAGCTCTGGCGATTGAACAGGATGGGGGGCAGCTCCTCGGGGAGCGGGGCCTGCAGCGTGATGGACTTGGCTTCGGCGAGGTTGCGGTGGTGCTCGACCTGCTCCCGGATGCGCTCGGCCGGGTCGAGCCGCTCGCGGCCCTGGGCGATGAGCCCGGCCTCGATGCGCGACAGGTCCAGCAGCTCGGAGGCCAGGTCCACCAGGCTCTGGATGCGGGCCGAGGCGCGCCCGGTGATCTCGAGCTGCTTTTCGGTGAGCTCACCGGCGAGGCCGTCGCGCAGGGCGTTGAGCTGCATGAGCACCGAGCTCATGGGGCTGCGGATCTCGTGGGCCACCATGGAGACGAAGTCGGACTTCTGCTGCTCGAGCTTCTTGTGGGCGGTGACGTCCTGCAGCACCGTGATGGTGCCGATGTTCCGATCCGGGCGGTCGCGGAAGGGCACGCAGCGCACCGCCAGGATGCGTCCCGGTTCTTCGGAGGCGTCGCCCTCGTCCTCGCTCTCGGTTTCGGCGTGGGGGGCCCCTTCGCCCGGAGGAGCCGCCGTCCTCGCGGCCTCCGCGGGGGGGAGGTGGATCTCCGCGGTGAGCTCCAGGAAGTCTGGCGGCGTGAGGGCGAGGGCCTCGTCGATGAGCCGGCGCAGCGGCTCCGGGGGAGCGAGCTCATCGAGCTGGCAGCCCAGAGGCGCAGGGCCGTCGTAGCTCAGCAGGCGACGGAAGGCCGGGTTGCACAGGGCCACCTGCTTGTTGATGTCGGTGGCCAGCACCCCGTCCGAGAGCCGGTTGATGAGCACGCGCATGCGGGACTGCTCGGTGGCGATGTCTTGCAGGGCGCGGGTGTGCTCCAGGGCCTTGGCCACCACCACCCGGAGCTGGTCCGGGGTGAAGGGCTTGGGGATGAAGTCGAAGGCCCCCTTCTTCATGGACTCGATGGAGTGCTCGATGGTGGCGTAGCCCGTGATCACGATGACCACGAGATCCGGGCGGCTCTTGCGCACCTGCGCGAGCACCTCCAGCCCCGACAGGCTGGGCATCATCAGGTCCAGCAGGGCGACGTCGTAGCGCTGCTCCTGCATGAGCGCCAGACCGGACTCCCCGTCCTCGGCGAGGGTGACCTCGTAGCCCTCTTTGGTCAGCACGGCCTCGCAGCCGCGCCGGATCCGCTCCTCGTCGTCCACCACGAGGATGCGGGGCGTCAGGGCGCCCGGAAGCGGTCTTTCGGACCCGCCTTCTTTCGCGTCGTTCGTTGCGTCCGTAGATGCTGCCATGGGTTCATCCATTTCGCGCGGTCATCTCTCGTGGCGCGCAGCCTACCCGATGGTTTCCCTACCCGATGGTCTCCCTACCCGATGGCCTCCCTACCCGATGGTCTCCCTACCCGATGGTCTCCCTACCCGATGGTCTCCCTACCCGATGGTCTCCCTA
>CAYFWA010000065.1:1893-3534 GCA_964346625.1 uncultured Myxococcales bacterium | reverse complement strand
CTCCCTACCCGATGGTCTCCCTACCCGATGGTCTCCCTACCCGATGGTCTCCCTACCCGATGGTCTCCGGTAGGGAGTCGTTCGGAGTCTGCACATGCGGTAGGTCGATCTGGAAAACAGTGCCCTGGGGGCCGGTCTTTTTCACGGAGATGCGTCCGCCGTTTTCCTCCACGATACCATAGGCCGTGCTGAGGCCGAGGCCGGTGCCCTTGCCCGGATCCTTGGTGGTGAAAAACGGGTCGAAGATCTGGGGCAGGTCCGCCGGGTCGATCCCGCTGCCCGTGTCGGCGATCTCCAGGCGCGCGTACTCGGGGTCCTCCGAGGGCATCGTGCGCAGCGTGAGCACTCCCTGGTGCTCCATGGCGTCCAGGGCGTTCATCACCAGGTTCACCACCACCTGGTTGAGCTGCTTGCGATCCCCCCGGATGTACAGCTCTTCCTCGGAGAGATCCTTGACCAGATCCACCTGGAGGAACAGCTTCTGATCGCGGATCAAGGCGAGCCCCTCCTGCACCAGCTCATTGAGCCCGAAGACCTGCGCCTCGGCGCTGGCCTGGCGGCTATAGGCCAACAGGCCCTTGACGATCTCCTGGCAGCGGGTGGCGTCCTCGAGCACGCACCCGACCTGAGCCCGCAGGGGGTGATCCGCCTCCAAATCCTCCTGCATCAGGGAGCCGTAAAGGAGGATCCCGGTGAGGGGGTTGTTGATCTCGTGGGCCACGCCGGCCGCCAGGCGCCCCAGGGAGGCGAGCTTCTCCGACTGCACCACCTGGGCCTGCGCCTGCTCGAGCTTCTTTTCCACCGCGAGCTTGTCCCGCAGGTCGTTGTAGATGCCCATGGTGGCAATCTCACGGTCGTTTTCGTAGATGATGGCCGCGGTCATCTCCACGGGCACCTCCTCACCGGAGGATGTCAGGATGTTCACGCGCGAGGGAGGGAGCTTTCCGCGCCGACCGCGCCGCTCCTCGCGCAGCTTGCGCATGATGGTGTGCGCCGTGCCTTCGGGATAAAGCTGCTGGATGTTGAGCTGGGGGGCGCCGGTGAACGGATAGCCGAAAAGGTCCTGGGCGGCCTGGTTCATGAGCAGGACGCGGCCGTTGCGGTCCGCCGCGACGATGGCGGCAGGGCTGCTCTGGATCACGCGGTCCACGAACTCCCGCATCCCGGAAAACATCCGCTCGAGCTTCTTCACGTGGGTGATGTCGCGGATGCACTCGATGACGTAGAGGACCTCACCGTCGTCGTCGACGATGGGGGAAAAGACGCGGTCCTCCCACCGGCTCGGCGAGCCATTGCCCTTGATGTGGCGCTGGATCGAGTGCCCCTTGCTGGTGCGCAGCGTGTTCTCCATGGGACACTGACCGCTGCGGCAGGGCAGGTCCTGGTCCTCCAGAAGATCGGCGAAGAGGCTGCGGCAGCTTATGCCCACGGTGTCTTCCAGCCGCACGTCGTAGCGCTCGAGGAAGTCGCGGTTCGCCGAGATGATGGTCTTGTCCGGGCTGAGGATCAGCGCCGGGATGGCCAGCGAGTCGAAGACCCGGGATTGCCAATCGGGGGCGTTGGAGCGCGAGGAGGTCATGGGGTGTCCGCCTCGCCTGGAGGCGCGCCTGGAGGCGCGCCCGGAGGCGCGCCCGGAGGCGC
>CAYFWA010000065.1:0-1793 GCA_964346625.1 uncultured Myxococcales bacterium | reverse complement strand
GGAGGCGCGCCCGGAGGCGCGCCCGGAGGCGCCTCGCGCCCCCGCGGGCCCCCGAAGGGCCCGCGCAGGTGATCCACCGCCGCCTGCCCCTGCCATTCGCCCACCACCAGGTGGATCGACGCGCTGGCGCAGCTCATGGCCAGCAGCTCGATCCGCGCGGACCGCAGCGCATCCACCACGCGCGAGGCGATGCCGTAGCGATCCCCGAAGTGCGGGCCCTGGAAGCTCACCAGCTCCACGGGGGCGCGGACCCGCGTTCGGTGCAGGGGCGTCCCCTGCGTCGCCTCTGGTCCACCCCCCGCTTGCGGGGCCGCCTCCGTCTCCGGGGTGGGTTCCGTCTCCGGGGTGGGTTCCGTCTCCAGCACCAGCAGAAGCACAAGGGCGCCGTTGGGCCGACCGCGCGCGGTGGTCAGGCGGAGCCGCCGCGGGCGCACTCCCGCCTGCTGCAGCGCCCCCCGGAC
Organism: uncultured Myxococcales bacterium; assembly: GCA_964346625.1. GTDB lineage: Bacteria > Myxococcota_A > Polyangia > HGW-17 > JAJRWW01 > CAYFWA01. The sequence goes on along the minus strand of CAYFWA010000065.1, from coordinate 1,332 downwards.
GTCCAGCGCTCCCTGAACGTCCAGCGCCGCCGCCTCGTGGGTGAGCTTCACCAGGGTGAGACCCGTCTCCACGTAGAAGCCATAGGTCTGGACCGTCTGCTCGGTGTAGACGGCGATGGTCTCCCGGGCCTGGGTCACGGGCTCTCCCCGCGCGGTAGCTGGATGATCTTCAGGGTGGAGCGCAAGGGGGTGTGGTTGGCGGGCAGCTCCAGCACCGCGTCGAGCACGTCCAGGGCGTGCTCGAGGCTGCGGTGGGCCAGGGTGAGAGTGAGGGCCGAGATGGAGGAGCCCAGCGCCAGCAAGGGGACGCTCTCGTTGTGCAGCGCCTCCAGGGTGCGCGCCAGCAGAATGAGCTCGTGGCGGTGGGGGAAGATGCTGAGCGCCGCCACCGGATAATGCTCGCGCAGCAGGGGTGCCAGCTCCGGCAGCCCGAAGGCGATCTCGCGGGCCTGCGCGGCCACCTCGGCCTCGACGCACAGCGACGCGACGGTGTCGCCTTCGCCGTCGCCTTCGCCGTCGCCTTCGCCGTCACCTTCGCCTTCGCCGTCGCCTTCGCCGTCGCCTTCGCCGTCGCCTTCGCCGTCACCTTCGCCGGTTTCCGCGTCCGGCCCCGAGAGGGTGACGAAGGGGAGGTTGATGCGCCGCTCGGCGAGGCGCTGCAGGTAGGTGGCGAGCAACGCGGTGGAGCGCGGTCCTCCACCGACGTCGAGCTGTACCAGGGCGGGGCTGACTCGCATCCCGCCGACACGTATTCGGTCCTCCACGCTGGCTCCCGGCTGGGTCCCGGCTGGGTCCCGTTTCGCCGCCGCACCCCCGGCAGGGGCGCGGCCGGGGGATGAAGCGGAGGGTCCCGGCCACCCCCGCTAGTCGAGGTTGTCCCGGACCATCTCCATCAGCTTGTCGAGCTCGATGGGCTTGGGGATGTAGTCGTCCGCGAGGGTATTCCTGCCATCCTGATGGGTGTAGCTGGTGGACTTGACGGCGTCGGCCACGGCGGTGAGCAGCAACACCACGATGTCTTTGTACTCGTCGGATTTCTTCAGCTCGTCGCAGAGCTGGTAGCCGTTCTTCCGCGGCATCATCACGTCCAGGATCACGAGATCGGGGCGGTTCTCCTTGATCCGCTCCATGGCTTCCACGCCGTCGTAGGCCTTGTCCACCCGATAGCTCTCGCTCTCCAGCTTCATGGAGACGGACTCCACCAGATCCGGATCGTCGTCCACCACCAGAATCAACTTGTCCGACATCGTCTACTCTCCTTGATCGGTGTCTTGCTGCACCGTACACGTTCAGGGGGGATGTCCCATCCCCCCTCGCCCCGAAAAAGCGCGG
>CAYFWA010000064.1:9958-16358 GCA_964346625.1 uncultured Myxococcales bacterium | reverse complement strand
ATGTCTCCGCCTCCCGATCCACCGCCGATGTCCCCGCCCCCACCGGCGGCGGCAGCCGCCACCGCGGCCTCCATGTCAGTGGCGTCCCGCGCCTGCAGCAGCAGCACCCCCGCCTCCCCCGCGGCCACGTAGAGCCGTCCCCGGTCATCCGCGGCGATCTTGAGGGGGTGACCGGGCAGGCGCCTGCGCGCGAGGCGCTCGGGCTGCGCCGGATCGGACAAGCTCACCGACCACAGCAACGAGCCGTCCACCAGGTGCGCCACCCCCCCGTAGTGGGCCACCCCGCGGAACATGGGCGTTTCGAAGCGGGCGAGGTAGTGCGGGTCCAGCACGTCCTCGCAGGCCTCGTCGAGCACCTCGTAGCCATATCCCTCGGCCCCGTCGGGCTGCTTTGGCGAAAGAAATGTCCCGGTGGGCGACGAGTTGTTCTGGTTGTAGCTCGGATAGCCCTCGTCACTCCCCCCCATGCACCCGCCTTCCGATGGCGCCGCCCCCAGGCTCAGCGCCCCCACCAGCAACACCGCCAGACCCAGCCCAGCCCCACGAACGAACGGCGAAAGCCGAAGCCTCCAACGACCTGGCGCCGTCCCTCGCTCCCGCGGAGTCCGCCACGTTCCCCGCGTGCGCCTTGCCCGTCGCGTCCGCCTGGCCCTCCACGCTCGTCGCGCTCCGTGATGTCGGTGTATCCCCAGCTCCGGTTTGCGTTGCATCGCCCTGTTCCTCTCCTCCCGAGCCTCGGCCCAGTAGCCTCGGTAGGATCAGCAGGATGCAACGGCGGTGCCGCTGTCGATGTGCATTGCCGGTATCGCCTGTAAATACAGTATGTTGAGGTGCTCGAACGAGAGGCTGAGCACAATCTCACTTGCTCGGATCCCCCAGAAACCGCGACAGGCATGTCAGTGTTTGTCGCGTTGGTAGCTCGGCTGACGTTCGGCTCTCGTCTGGCACACCCCGAGGCTGCTCGTCGTCGCGCGAACCGATACGCGCGGCCCCCGGCGGGCTCGACGGGCCCAACGCCGATGAGCTGTGGGACCGTCAAAAAAAACCACCGGCCTTGAGCCGGTGGTGACCTTGATTCCCGGTAGGATTCCGTTGGATTGGTGAGGGTGTGCTCCAGGGGCTCGAAGGCGCCGGCGTCGATGATGAGGACGGGGTCGCGACCTGGACGCAAGATCACGATTTTGGGGCGATTGCGCTGCGACGTCCAAGCGGAGCGGTGCTCTATGGCCCGCCGATCTCACCATCTTTGTTCTGTACGGCAGGGGGGGCTTCGTGAGTGGTTCGGATATTTGCTCTCCTTGTTCCCCGCGCCCTTGGCGCGGGGAACAAGGAGAGCGGCAGAAAAAGCTATAGGCAGCTCAAACCGATGTCGTAGGAGCCTTCGTCGCCGGCGAAGCCGTCCACCACGATGTAGTAGGTCTCACCGGCGAGGGCCTCGAACTGGACTGTCTCGTCGCCGACGCCGGCGCTGTGGGCGATGCAGTTGCCCGCGCTGCAGCCGCCGAAGGGCTGCAGCAGCACGAAGAGATCGAGGTCCACGCCGGAGGCGATGCCGGTCACCGAGACCTCCACGGTGCCGGTGGCGCTGGCGTTGTACTGGTAGGTGTACTCCGGGCCGGACTGGGTGAGGCCGGTGCAGCCGTACTCCTCGATGAGGTTGTCGCTGTATTCGGTGGTCCAGGAGTCGGTGCCGCCGCAGGCGAGGGTGAACGACGAGGAGCAGGAGCCGCCCTCCAGGGTGCAGGAGGCCGAGCAGCCGTCGCCGTCGGTGGTGTTGCCGTCGTCGCACTGCTCGCCGGGATCCAGGGTGCCGTCGCCGCACACCGGCGCGCCGTTGGCGCAGGTCACGTCGATGTCGTAGTCGTCCACCGCGCCCTCGTAGCCGTCCACCACGAAGTAGTAGTAGCTCCCGGCCACCGCGTTGAAGGTGGCCGAGTCGCTGCCGTACTCGATGCACGCCGCCGCGGCGCAGCCGTCGGTGCCGTTTTCCTCCAGCACGAAGATGTCCAGGTCGTTGGTGAACCCGGAGATGTCCACGGTCACCGACTGGCTCTCGTAGGCGTAGAACCAGTAGGTGTACTCCGGACCGCTGTCATCCCAGTTGACGCAGGCGGGGTAGCCGTCGATGTTGTCGGTGGAGCCCCCGGCGCCGTTGTTCCAGCTATCGCCGGCGCCGCAGCCCAGGAACCAGGCGCTCACGCAGGTGCCCGCCTCGTCCTGGCAGGTGGCCGAGCAGCCGTCGCCGGCCACGGTGTTGCCGTCGTCGCAGGTCTCGCCACACTCCACCACGCCGTTGCCGCACTCCTCCAGGGTGCAGGAGGCCGAGCAGCCGTCACAGTCGGTGGTGTTGTTGTCGTCGCAGGCCTCGCCGGTGTTGAGCACGCCGTCGCCGCAGGTGCCGCCGCCGCAGGCCAGGTCCACCGTGTAGTTGCCCTCGTCGCCGTAGAAGCCGTCCACCAGGATGTAGTAGGTCTCGCCGGCGGTGGCGTCGAAGTTGGCCGAGAGCGACCCGTAGGCCACGCAGTTGGCCGAGTCGCAGGTGCCGTCGTCGGTGAGCACGAAGATGTCGAGGTCCTGGCCGCTGTCGAGCTCGCTCAGGGTCACGGTGACCGGCCCGCTCTGGGGGGCCACGAAGCTGTAGGCGTACTCCGGGCCGTCCTCCTGCCAGGAGACGCAGGAGTAGTAGTCGATGGTGTCGGTGGCGCCGAAGTTGCTCGTGCTCCAGCGGTCCTCGTCGCCGCACTCCAGGTCCCAGGCTGCGGTGCAGGTGCCGCCCTCGAACACGCAGGTGTCCGAGCAGCCGTCCCCCGAGGTGTTGTTGCCGTCGTCGCACTCCTCGGTGCACTCCACCCGGCCGTTGCCGCAGGCCTCGTCCTGGCAGGTGGCCGAGCAGCCATCACAGTCGTCGGTGTTGCCGTCGTCGCACTCCTCGCCCGCCTCCACGGTGCCGTTGCCGCAGGCCTCCAGGGTGCAGGTGTCCGAGCAGCCGTCGCCGGCCACCACGTTGCCGTCGTCGCACTCCTCGTCCGGGTCGAGGTTGCCGTCGCCGCAGGCGCCGCAGGTCACGCTGATGGAAAACGGCCCCTGGGCGCCGTTGTAGCCGTCCACTACCAGGTAGTAGATGCTGCCCTGGGTGGCCGCGAAGGACGTGGACACGCCGCCGTACTCGATGCAGTTGCCCGCCTCGCAAAGGCCCGCCTGATCCTCGATCACGAAGATGTCCAGATCCGAGCTCATGCCCGACAGCCGCACCTCCACGGTGGTGTCTCCGGGGGCGGTGAAGATGTAGGCGAACTCCGGGCCCGACTCGTTCCAGGGCGAGCAGCTATACAGGTCCAGGTTGTCCGTGGCGCCCGAGGCGCTGGTGTTGGAGGTGTGGTTGTCGCCGCAGGTGAGGGTGTGGGCCGGCTGGCAGGTGGTGATGGGCTCCAACTCACAGCTCGCGTCGCAGCCGTCGCCGTCGGTGGTGTTGCCGTCGTCGCAGGTCTCGGCGCATTCCTTCACCCCGTTGCCGCAGACCTCGGTCTGACAAGAGGCGGAGCAGCCGTCGCAGGCGGTGGTGTTGCCGTCGTCGCAGGTCTCGCCGGGATCCACGGTACCGTTGCCGCAGCCGGGCACCACCTCGGTCTGGCAGTTGTGGTCGCAGCCGTCGCCGGAGCTGGTGTTGCCGTCGTCGCACTGCTCGCCGGTGTCCACCACCGAGTCGCCGCAGTGCGCCTCCTGGCAGTTGTTGCGGCAGGCGTCGGCCAGGGTATTGCTGTTGAGGGCGCCGTCGTCGCACTCCTCGCCCGGCTCCACGGTGCCGTTGCCGCACACGGCGCTTTCGAGCTGGCAGGTGGCGTCGCAGCCGTCCCCGTCCACGGTGTTGCCGTCGTCGCACTGCTCGCCGGACTCGAGCTGGCCGTTGCCGCAGGTGCCGGCTTCGAAGGCGCACGACGAGTCGCAGCCGTCGCCGTCGAGCACGTTGCCGTCGTCGCACTCCTCGCCGGGATCGATGACGCCGTTGCCGCAGACCCCCTCCTCGAAGGTGCAGGTGTCCGAGCAGCCGTCCCCCGAGGTGTTGTTGCCGTCGTCGCACTCCTCGCCCGTGTCCGGCACGTCGTCGCCGCAGTAGGGCAGGGTGCAGTCGATGCGGCAGGCATCGGCGCGGGTGTTGGAGTTGTCGGCGCCGTCGTCGCACTCCTCGCCCGGCTCGATGGTGCCGTTGCCGCAGAACTCGCTCTGGCACTGGGAGTCGCAGCCGTCGCCGTCCTCGAGGTTGCCGTCGTCGCACTCCTCGCCGGGATCGATGACGCCGTTGCCGCAGCCCTCCACCTCCTCGAGGCACTCGGTGCTGCAGCCGTCCCCGTTGACGGCGTTGCCGTCGTCGCACTCCTCGCCGCCGCCGGGGTCCACCACGCCGTCGCCGCACCACGGCAGCTCGCAGGTGGTGCGGCAGGTGTCGGCCAGGGTGTCGGAGTTGTTCACCCCGTTGTCACACTCCTCGCCCGGGTCCAGGATACCGTCGCCGCAGCGTGGTCCCGGGGAGGAGTCGTCGCTGCAGCCGGAGACGGCGGTGAGGGTTCCAGCGAGCAGGGCGGTGCTCGCAAAACAAAGGAGTCTACGGTACATGAGCTTTCCCTCCTGGGCCCGGCGGGTAACCGGTGCCCGGTCGAACGGGTACGCGTCCCGCGGAATCCCCGGGGCCGCGCCAGCGCGCCTTTATATCTCACGTTCGCGCGTTCACACGATCACGCGTTCATACGATCACGCGTTCATACGACCACACGACCACACGATGCCTTGATTGCGGGATCCGTTTGATCGCGCGATGAGCATGCCAGGAGCGTCGCGGTCAGCGGCGCCGGCGGCGCACCAGCAGCAGGGCCAGCAGCCCGAGCAGCAGGGTGCCCGCCGGGCCGGTGGGGGTGTCCCCGGCCTGGCAGCCGCAGGTGTCGGGAGACGAGGCGTCGCCGCCCGTGGTGCCGGCGTCGTCGCCGGGGCCCACGCCGCCGTCGGGGTCACCGGAGCCGTCCGGCACGCAGGCGCCGTTGTCGCAGACCTGACCGACGCCACAGATGGGGCCCTCGTCCACGTCTCCGTCGCAGTCGTTGTCCAGGGCGTCGCAGATCTCGCCGGTGGGCAGCGCCGCGCTGCAGTCGCCCCAGGCGCCGTCGATGCAGATCTCGTCGCCGTCGCCGCACAGAGTCTGGCAGGGGCGGTGCAGATCCTCGTCGACGTGCCCATCACAGTCGTTGTCCAGGCCGTCGCAGATTTCCTCGGTGGGCATGACGCCGCCGCCGCAGGTCTCCCAATGGCCGGCCACGCACTCCTGGGTGCCGAGCTCGCAGGCGCCCTCCTCGGTGCCGCAGGGCTGGGTGTCCCCCGTGGTGCAGGCGCAGCCCTCGTCCACGTCGCCGTCGCAGTCGTTGTCGATCCCGTCGCAAACCTCTGTCTCCGGCGTGGGCGCGTCGCAGCCTTCCCAGGTGCCCTGGTTGCAGGTCTCGGTGCCGGTTCCGCAGGCAGAGGTGCAGGTTCGGGTCAGATTCTCGTCGATGTTTCCGTCGCAGTTGTTGTCCACGCCGTCGCAGATCTCCTGGGTGACCTGGACCCCGATCTGATCCAGCACGCCCGTGAGGCTGGTGAGGTCGTCGGCCATGAAGTAGCAGTTGTCCGGGTTCTCCGGATCCGACGAGGTCTCATCGCAGCCCGGGAAGTGGGTCCCCGCCGCCACCGCTGCGCGGTTGAGGGTGAGAGGGTCCACCGAGGCGCCAAAACCCACCACGTAGACCGTGATCCCCAGCGAGGCCAGGTTGCCCACCGAGCCCACCGGCAAAAAGCGCGTGGCGATGTCGTAGGGATCACACCACTGCCAGCCGTCGGTGATCAGCACCAGGTGGTTCTGCCGCGTGGAGTCCAGCAGCGGCGAATAGGTGGCCGCCTCGTCGAGGCTCTGGGCCATGGGGGTCCAGTTGCCGCCCGAGGGCGGCGGATCGCCCAGCGAGGTCAGGATGGCCGAGGCGTTGTTCGGGCCCACGGGCACCGTCACCGAGCCCGGGCTGCATTGGCTGGGATCGGGGAACAGCATGAGGCCGAGGTCGATGGTGGTCTCGTAGTTCGACGCCAGGGTGTTGATGGCGCCGTTGGCGATGGTCCACTTGGAGTCGGTGGAGCCCTCCGGTACGTTGTTCATGCTCGATGACTTGTCCACCACCAGCAGAAGCTGCGGGGGCGTACAGGTGGGGTCTGCCTTGGCCGCGGGAGCGGGCAGGGCGACCAACAGGGCCGTCAGTCCGACGAGGGCGAGAGTTCCGAAACGCATGATGGGCTCCTCCTTGAGTTTACTTTCATGTTCAACGCCGCGAGCGCGTCGGCCGGGCCGCGAGACCTGCTCAGCATCCACGACCATCCACACCATCCA
>CAYFWA010000064.1:8744-9858 GCA_964346625.1 uncultured Myxococcales bacterium | reverse complement strand
GGAGATTATGGGGACGGTGTTCCAATTTTCGTATTTGGCGCGCAATTCGTTGTAATCGCGAACGAAGGAGGCGAAGAAGGAGGCGAACGTGCAGTAACGCGGTACAGAATGAGCGGCCCACCTGCGCGAATAGCAGAACCAATCATGGAGAACGCTGAATTAATTTGCTGATATCGAGTGGTTCCAGGGCGAATTGGAAAATTGGAACACCGTCCCCCCCCCTCCCGCCCCAAAAGCAGCGCCGGAGGCGGGATCCGCGGGATCCGTGGGTTTCGCGGTTGGGGGGTTTCGTCCGGGGCGGCTTTCGGGTATGACTCACGGGCGTCACCGCATGGAAAAAGGCCCGAGAAATTGAGCGAGCTACCCATCCCGTCCAAAAAGAGCCAGGCCATCCAGCCGCGGCACTCCGCCCGGGGGGGCGTGGTGCTGCTGCCTCCGCGCAGCACCTGGGAGGCCATCGACGTCCTGCGCGAGAAGCACGACGCGGAGATCGTGCGCTGGATGCCGCACATCAGGCTGCTTCATCCATTCAAGGAGCCGGAATCATTCGAGTATGTCCTGAATGACCTCCGTGGGGTCTGCCAGCGGTTTGCGCCGTTCGAGCTCACGTTGGCCGGTGTCCGACCGGTGGAGCTGAGCAGCGGGCGGGGGGCGCTGTGGCTGACCTGCGAGCCGGCCGAGCCGGTGGTGAAGCTGCAGGCTGCGTTGGCAAAGCTTTATCCCGAGCTGCCGATCCCCGGGCCGCGGGACCAGCAGAAGTACGTCCCCTACGTCAGCGTGGGCAAGACCCGCACCCACAACCAGGCGCACCGCATCGCCGCGGAGCTCGACGAGCAGTGGGAGCCGGTGAGCTGCCCGGTGGACAGCGTGATCCTGGTGGGGCGGGACTACACCAGCCCCATGCAGCAGGTGCAGCAGATTCCCCTGGGATGAGCCTTCTACCAACGTAGGTGCGGGGGAAGAAGCGAGGCGTATCGAAGGAGCGCGAAGGAGCGCGAAGGAGCGAGGCTGCTCGGTAATGCGGCTTCAGCGGTTCGGCTTCTTGGTGCCGGTGGTTGTCTTCTTGGTGCCGGTGGTTGTCTTCTTGGTGCCGGTGGTTGTCTTCTTGGTGCCG
>CAYFWA010000064.1:4825-8644 GCA_964346625.1 uncultured Myxococcales bacterium | reverse complement strand
TTCTTGGTGCCGGTGGTTGTCTTCTTGGTGCCGGTGGTTGTCTTCTTGGTGCCGGGGTGTTCTCCGGGCAGGCAGAGCTCGCGGGGCTGGCCGGCCACAAGCTGCACGACACACCGCAGCCGGCGGCCCCGGCGCCACGGGCAGTCGGCGCGTTTCTGGCACTGCTTGCGGCAGCGGCCGGCGTAGCAGACCGCGCCCTCGCGACACAGCAGGCCGCGCAGCTCCTGGCAGCGGCGGCCCAGCTCGACGTGGCGGACGCGTCGGCACCGGGCGCCCAGGCAATACAGGCCCCGGGCGCAGCTCTGGTCGCGGCTCAGATCACAGGCTGCGCCGCGGTCCCCGGCTGCCCGGCAGTAGAGCCGGTCCGGGGGCTCCCCCCGCGCAGCTCGCTGCCTGGCCTTCGCGCCTGTGTACAGCGCGCCATCGCAGACCTGGTCGTCGCCGCAGTCGGCGTCCTTGGCGCAGGCGCGCAGGCAGTGCCCCGCGTGGCAGAGGTGACCCCGGGCGCAGAAGGAACCGCTGGTGGAGCAGGGCTCGCCCTGGCCCTGCTTGGCTAGCAGGCAGACGCGCGGCGGTGCGTCGGGCTGTGCGGTGGGGGGGGCGCCAGAGACGCCAGAGGCGCCGGGGGCGTTGGAGGCGCCGGGGGCGTTGGAGGCGCCGCGGGCGCGGGGGGAGGCGCCCATCCCAACGATTTGGAGGCAGCGGTAGCGGGGATCGGGGCAGTGTCCGTCGTTGGGGCAGGCGAGCCGGCAGCGCTGCTCGAAGCAGCGGAGCCCGGGCCGGCAGCCGGCGCTGATCCCGGAGCAGTCCCCGTCCAGGCCCACCCGCGCCGGTTGGCAGTAGCGGCCGGCGCGACCCTGGAGGCGGTAGCCGCCCGTGCAGCGGAAGCCCTGGGGGCACTGTGCGTGGCGCTGGCAGGGGTGGACGCACACCCCGTGCGTGCCCGGCGAAGTCGGCTTTTCGGAGCGGTCGCTTACGCGCAGGCAGACGTTGGGTGGGTGGCAGGGGGACTTGCGGCTGCAGTGGGCAAAGGTCTTCGCCTCCTGCCGTGCGGACTGGCAGCCCACCTGGGAACCGGCCGAGAGCGTGGAGGCGAGGCCCAACGTCAATCCGATGAAGCAGGCGCGGGCGAGGCGCGCGGGGACCGTCCCCGCCGCGGTATGCGGGGGGCGGGTGGGTCGAGCGAAGCGCGCCTCTCGATCGGAGCGATGCATGTTGGGATCTTGACACGGCTCCGGGATCGCGAAAAGCGACCACCCTTCACCAGCGGGGATTCTTGACCAGCAGCTCCTCGGCCTGCTCGTGGTTGACGGGGCGGGAGAACAGGTAGCCCTGAGCGTGCTGACAGCGGCACTGGCGGAGCTGCTGGAGCTGGCCCTCGGTCTCGACGCCCTCGGCCACCACGTCGAGGCCCAGGTTGCGGCCCAGGCTCACGATGGTTTCGATGATCTCGGTCTTGTCGCCGGAGGCCCCCATCTTGCTCACGAAGCTGCGATCGATCTTCAAGGTGTCGATGGGGAACATCTCCAGGTGACTGAAGGACGAGTAGCCGGTGCCGAAGTCGTCGATGCCCATGAGCACGTCGAGGGAGCGCAGCTCGCGCAGCAGCTTCAAGGCCAGGCCCCGGTCATCCATGAGGACGCTCTCGGTGATCTCGAGCTTCAACGTCGGTGGCGAGATCTCGGTGTCTTGCAGCACCCGGGCCACCTTGTCCAGCAGGGTACGATCGTTGAACTGCCGACCCGAGAGGTTGACGTTGATGCCCAGGTGTCGGTGGCTGGCCAGGCGGGACTGCCACCGGCGGGTCTGCAGGCAGGCTTCGCGGAGCACCCACTGGCCGATGGGCACGATGAGCCCGCTCTCCTCGGCCACGTGCACGAACTTGGCGGGCGGGATCAGCCCGAGATCCGGATGCTTCCAGCGTAGCAGCGCTTCGAATCCGGTGATCTGCCCGGACTGCAGCGAGACGATGGGTTGGTAGTAGAGCCGCAGCTCATCGCGCTCCAGGGCGTGGCGCAGGTGGTTCTCGATCTGGAGCCAGGCCACGGCTCGGGCGCGCATGGAGTGGTCGAACACCACGTGCCGGGCGCGGCCCAGGGTCTTCGCCCGGTACATGGCGATCTCGGCGTCTCGCAGGAGGTCCTCGGCGCGCTCGTATTCGTCGTGGTGGGGGGCGATGCCCACGCTCGAGGTGATAAATACCTCGTTGCCAGCGAGGTGGATGGGCCGCGTGAGGCTGCGCTGGAGCTCATCCACCATCTTCCGAGCCTCGCCGATGTCTTGTAGATCCTCGAGCAGCAGGGCAAACTCGTCGCCTCCGACGCGGGCGAGGGTGTCCCCCGACCGGACGCAGGCGAGCAGCCGCGCGGCGGCCTCCTCGAGGATCTTCTCGCCGCGCTCGTGGCCGAGGCTTTCGTTGATCAGCTTGAAGCGGTCCAGATCCAGCACCACCACCGCCACCTGGTAGTCGGGGCGGCGGCGAGACACCGCCACGGCCCGCCGGAGCCGGTCCATGAACAGGGCGCGGTTGGGCAGCTCGGTGAGCCGATCGTGCAGCGCGTGGTGCAGGAGCTGCTCCTCGGCCTGGCGCCGCTCGGTGACGTCGGTCATGGAGCCCGCCATCCGCAGCGGGGTGCCCTCGGCGTCGCGCACCGCCACGCCGCGGGTCAGCATCCAGCGCCAGGAGCCGTCCGCGTGCTTCATCCGGTGCTCACGTTCGAAGTGGGGAGTCCCGCCGCGAAAGTGGGCATCCAGCTCCACCCGCAGGGACTCCTCGTCCTCGGGGTGCACCCGTTCGAACCACTGCTCCGAGTCCACGGACAGGGGCTCCGGATCCAGTCCCAGCATCCGCCGCCAGCGCGGGGAGAGCTCTACGCGATCGGTCTCGAGATCCCACTCCCACAGCCCGTCCTTGGCGCCGGAGGCCGCCAGCTCGTAGCGCTGCTCCGAGGCCTCGAGCGCCTGCTCGGCCTGCCGCTGCTCGGTGATGTCCTCCACCGTGCCGGTGTAATAGAGCAGATTGCCGTCTGCGTCGCGCACCACGCGGGCGTTTTCTCGCACGAACAGCACGTTGCCGTCGCGGCGTTTCCACGCCGCCTCGTAGCCCCGGATCTCGCCGTCCCGCTCGATCTGCTCCTTGAACCGGGCGCGGGGGTAGGAGGGCCAGAACCCGTTTTGCTCCAGGTTGAGGGCGGCCATCTCCTCGAAGGACTCGTAGCCCAGCATGCGGGCCATCTGGGGGTTGGCCAGCAGCATATTGCCGTCCGGCGTGGTCTGGTAGATGCCGATGGGGGCGTTTTCGAACAGGTCCCGGGAGCGCTCCTCGCTCTCGCGCAGGGCCTGCTCGGCCCAGAAGCTCTCCATGCGGGTGCGGACCCACTGCTCCAGAAACCGCAGGCGCGTGCCGAGGCGCTCTGGCTCCAGCGGTCGCACCAGGCAGTCGTTGACCCCGGCGTGCACCATCTGCTCCGGCTCCGGCGACCGGACGGGATCCGTCACTGCCACCACCACGGCCTGGCTGCATTGGGGCAGGGCCCGCAGCACCCGGCAGCGCACCTCCGTCCGCACCGGATCCCAGGGCATGATGACCAGATGGCAAACCTCTGCGACCAGGTCCTCGATCGACGCGGCCTCCCCGCTCCAGATGGAGACCTGGTGGCCCCGATCCTGTAACACCTGCTGCAGCAGGCGCACCTCGTCTTCGTCCTGATGGACGATGAGAGTGCTCCACTGTGGGGTGCTGGGCATGGTCTCAGTCTAACCCGTTTCGCTCGTCCTGCCCGCCCCCCTCATCCCGCTCGTTTGCCACGTTGCTTCCCG
>CAYFWA010000064.1:1345-4725 GCA_964346625.1 uncultured Myxococcales bacterium | reverse complement strand
CACGTTGCTTCCCGTGCGTCTGGCTCATCGCCCGCATTGCCATACCCGTACGTCGCCGCGCAGACTACTACGCAACCTCGCGTAAAAGCAACGGGCGTAGTCGTTCGGACAGGACCTAATCCGCCGGTCGCAGCCGCAGGTTGCCGGCGCGGGGGCGGACACGCTGGACGCGCACGGGGAGCCCCGTGTCCAGGGCGTGGGGGCGGTCGTCCACCAGCACGCCGCGGGCGCCGCAGTCCTGGAGGATCACGAAGTGACCCGCGGGGGCCTCGCCGGTGATGACGGCTTCGTGAGGGGCGTCGGCGGGCTGGCGCTCGAGCCACTCCAGGGTCCAGCGCTGGCGCACCGCGGCCTCCACCCGCTTGAGCTCCCGCTCGGTGCTCTCGGCGTTGGCCAGGATTCTGAGGAGCTCCCGGGAGTCGTGCGGTGGGGGAGCCCCCGACAGGGAGGCGGCGAGCTGCCGCTGGCCGATGAGGTCGGCGTAGCGCCGCAGCGGAGAGGAGACCTGGGTGTAGCCGGGCAGCCCGAGCCCCCAGTGCCAGCCGGGCTTGAGGGAGAGGGAGGCGGGCTGGATCAGGCCGCGGAACTGCTCGAAGGACGGGGGGCGGTCCCCCGACATATCCGGGAGGTCGCCCTTGGGCCGCTCCTGGGTGCGGTAGATCAGCGGGACCCCGTTCTGGGAGGCGTGCTCGGCCGCCAGCCGGTTGGCCAGTATCATCATCTCCGAGACGAGGAAGCGGCTCGGCGAGTCGAGGGGCACCGGCTTGATCCGGATGTCTGCGCCGTCCTCGGACACGTAGACCTTCCACTCGGGGCGCGAAAAGGAGAAGGCCCCCGCCTCGCGCCGGGCCTCGGCGAGCTGGCGGGCGAGCGCCTCGGCCCGGCGCAGCTCCCGCCCCACCGGATCCTCGGGCCGAGACAGCAGGGCGTCGGCCTCCTCGTAGGACAGGCGGCGCCCCAACTGGATGGTGGTGCGCGACAGCTCCCAGCGGTCCAGGCGGGCCCCGTCGGAGAACCAGGCGGTGAACCGGAAGGCGGGCCGGGGGGCGTCCGGGTGCAGGCTCGCGAGGTCGCAGCCGATGCGCTCCGGCAACATGTAGATGGGGCCGGTGGGCAGGTACGCGGTGGAGGCGCGGCGCTGGGCCTCGCGATCCACGGGATCACCGGCCTGTATCCAGGCGGAGGCGTCGGCGATGTCCACGTCCACCCGCAGCCCCTCGGGTTGAGCCGACACGGTCAAGACGTCGTCCACCTCGCGGGTGTCCTCGTCGTCGATGGACACGGTGGCCGGGGCGACCGCGGCGGGCGGGGGCGCCGGCGCGAGCTCCGCCGCGTGGCTCAGCACGGGGCCCGGGTGCTCGTCGCGCAGGTTCGCCTGGATGGGCTCGAGGTCGGCAGTGGCGGGGAAGTGCTCCGTCTCGAGCAGGATTTCGAAAACGCGGGGCGCCGGATCGCGGTAGAGCCCCTCCAGCACCCGCTGCAGGCCCCGATCCTCCTGGCCTCGCAGCCACCGCTCCAGCCGATCGCGAAGGGGAGCGTCGGGTCGCCGCGCGTCCAGGGCCTCCCGGATGGCGGCTGCCTCGTCCGCGCGGGCCCGCTGTGCGGCCTCCTGGGCCTGCATCTGCTCGATGTCCCCGGGGGATCGCGTCGTGAAGGTCATGCCCCGGCGTCGAAAGCGCTGACGATCGGTGACGAGGGCGTGGAACACGGCGGAGGCGTGTGGAGCGTCCCGGGTGTCGAAGTAGATCGCGCTGAGCTCGGTGGCCTCGAGGGCCGCGTCGGGGCGCTCCTCGCGCAGCGTCTCCCACAGCAGGGCCACGTCGATTTCCTCGACCAACCGGTCGCGCGCGAGGCGGGCCTCCTCGATGTCCTCGCTGGGGTGCTCGAACAGCACCTTGTCCCGCGAGATCCGCGCCGTGCGGCCCTGGGGGGTTTGCACCTGGAGCCCCTTGGCGTCTCGCTTCGAGACGCGGCCCCAATGCACTCGGTCACTTTGCAGGTACTCCACCGTGGGCATCAACGACTCCGCAGGCCAGCATAGCGGCTGTAGTTTCCGTGGCAAGGAGGAATCCGCAGCGGGGTTGCATCGGAGCGGCGGGGACCCGATACTGCCCGCAGCCCAAACAGTCATGGGAGCCAGATGAGCGCAGGCGAAGGAAACAGGGATACGATACATCGCCCGGTGGTGCTGGTGACCGGCGCCGCCGGATATCTCGGGCGGGTGCTCGTGCACGAGCTGCTGCGGTGCGGACGGGAGGACCGCCTCGTGCCCCGGGAGGTGCGCGCCCTGGATCGCGAGGACTTTCTCGAGGCGGCGCGCCGGGATCGTCGGGGGCACCTCCTCGGGCCCACGGATCCCCGGCTGCGCGTGATCCGGGCGGATCTGTGCGACGCCGCCGCCGTGCAGCAAGCCTGCCGGGGTGTGGACGTGGTGATCCACAGCGCGGCCCAGGTGGACTGGGGTCACTGCCCCGAGCCGCTGCTGCAGCAGGTCAACGTGGGGGGCACGGATCACGTGGTGCAGGCCAGCCTGGCGGCCGGCGTCTCGGTGCTGGTGTACACCAGCACCGAGGACGTGGTCTTCACCGGCCGGCCCATCCGGGACGCCGACGAGCGCATTCCGTACCCGCGGCGGTTCGTCAACGGCTACTGCCGCACCAAGGCCGACGCGGAGGTAGCGGTGCTCAGCGCCGATGGGCGCCGCGGTGCCGCGGGGCAGCCGCTGCGCACGGTGGCCCTGCGTCCGGTGGGCATCTGGGGCGAGGGAGACCCGTTTCACATCAGCGCACTGGTGCGCATGGCCCAGCGCGGCCTGCTGGTGCGCATGGGGGACGGCCGGGCCCGCTGTCAGCACGTCTACGTGCACAACGTGGCCCACGCCCACCTGTGCGCCGCCCGCGCCTTGCTGGACGGCGATGAGGCGGTCTACGGCCAGATCTACTTCGTCACGGACTCGGCGCCGGCCAACTTCTTCGACTACCTGGAGCCGGTGATTCGCGGGGCCGGGCTGAGCATGCAGCCCTGGCGCCTGGCGCTGCCCCGTCGTCCCATGTATGCCCTGGGGGCCGCGCTGGATCTGCTCAGCTTCGTGGCGCGGCCGGTGGTGCGGCTCAACCTCGGGGTCAGCCGCTTCGCCGTGCGCTACGTGACCCAGGACTTCACCTTCAACGGGGAGCGGGCCCGCCGGGAACTGGGCTACCAGCCGGTGGTCCCGGAGGACGAGGCCATCTCGCGTACGGCCGCCTGGTTTCGCCAACACGGCCCCGTGTCCGTGGAGCCGCGGCCGGCCGAGTGAGCGGTCCCGCCGGGAGCCGCGGCCGGTTGCGTGAGCGGTCCCGCCGGGAGCCGCGGCCGGTTGCGTGAGCGGTCCCGCCGGGAGC
>CAYFWA010000064.1:0-1245 GCA_964346625.1 uncultured Myxococcales bacterium | reverse complement strand
GGGAGCCGCGGCCGGTTGCGTGAGCGGTCCTGCCGGGAGCCGCGGCCGGTTGCGTGAGCGGTCCTGCCGGGAGCCGCGGCCGGTTGCGTCGACGCCCCCCCCGGTTTACTGTCGGTCTCACTTCGAACCCTCGATCGAACCAAGGAGGCTATTCATGAAGCGGCTCCAGGTGACCGTGCTCGGCGGTGGCCACTGGGGGATGGCGCTGGCGCACCTGGTGGCCCGCAGCGGCCACCAGGTGACCGTGTGGGCGCGAGAGCCCGAGGTGGTGACGGGGATCAACGAAGAGCACCGCAACCCGCTTTTCCTGAGCGAAATCGAGCTGCCGGACCACATCGCGGCCAGCGGGGACCTGGGGGGCGCGGTGCACGAGGCGGACATGGTCCTCGTGGTGATCCCCTCGCAGCTCGTGCGGGAGCACATGGTGGCGGTCCGCGAGGACATGCCGCCCCGCATCCCCATCGTGATCTGCTCGAAGGGCATCGAGCAAGAGACGCTGTGCACCATGCACCAGGTGCTCAAGGAGGAGCTCCCGGGCAAGCACCACCACGGCATCTCGGTGCTGTCGGGCCCCTCTTTCGCCATCGAGGTGGCGCGGCGCTATCCCACCAACGTGACGGTGGCGGCCGAGGATCACGCCGTGGCCCAGCGCGTCCAGCGAAGCCTGGCCACGCGGGACTTCCGGATCTACAGCTCAACGGACGTGCTGGGGGTGGAGCTGGGGGGCGCCCTGAAGAACGTCATCGCCATCGCCGCCGGCGCGGCCGACGGGCTGAGCTTCGGCCACAACTCCAAGGCGGGGCTCATGACCCGGGGGCTGGCCGAGATCACGCGCCTGGCGGTGTCCATGGGGGGGCGGCCGGAGACCATGGCCGGCCTTGCCGGGATGGGGGATCTGATCCTCACGTGCACCGGGGATCTGAGCCGCAACCGACAGGTGGGGGAGCAGCTCGCCCGGGGCAAGACCATGGCACAGCTTCGCGAGGAGATGCGGCAGGTGGCCGAGGGCGTGACCACCGCCGCCTCGGTTCACGCCCTCGCCGCCCGGGAGCAGGTGGAGATGCCCATCTCCGAGCAGGTCTACCAGGTGGTCCACCAGGGGGTCTCGGTGCCCGACGCCATGGAGGTCTTGCTGGCCCGGGAGCTCAAGCCCGAGTGGGTGCTGTAGCGCTGCGGGGCTGCGGGGCTGCGGATGCGGGGCTGCGGATGCGGGGCTGCGGGAATGCGGGGCTGCGGGAATGCGGG
>CAYFWA010000063.1:12654-16487 GCA_964346625.1 uncultured Myxococcales bacterium | reverse complement strand
AATTGCGCCTCGGCGCCCTCGGTGCGTCGAACTTATTCTTGCGCGAGCCCTTAGCTGTTGGCTGTTGGCCGTTAGCTTTTAGGCCCCGATCACGAATTATCTGATCGTTCAGGCCGCCGGTGTAGCGCGCCGCGCCCGCGGTGGGCAGCACGTGGTTGGGGCCCGAGGCCTTGTCGCCGAAGGCCACGGTGATCTCCTCGCCTCCCCCCGTTTCACCCCTCGTTTCACCCCTCCTGGGCTCGGTTTCGCTAGGGCAGCAGCTTCTGCACGAGGGCCTCGCACTGCTGGCGGGTCATGATGGTGGGCACGGGATACTCGGGGTTGCCCTCGGCGATGGCGCGGCGGGCGATCAAGGGAATGTCCTTGGCCTGGAGCTCGGCGATGGTGGTGGGAATGCCCATGCGCTCGTTCATCTGTTCCACGTGGTCGATGAATTGGTGTGACAGCGCCTCGTCGGACTCGCCGGGCTCGGCGATGCCCCCGGCCCGGGCGAGGCCGGCGAGCTTGGCCTGGGCGTCCCGGCGGGAAAACCGCAGCACGTGGGGCAGCACCACGGCGTTGGCCAGGCCGTGGGGCACGCCGTAGAGGCCGCCGAGGTTGTGGGCGATGGCGTGGACGTAGCCCACGTAGGCGCGGGTGAAGGCGGCGCCCGCGTAAAAGGACGCCAGGAGCATCTGTTGGCGGGCCTCGAGGTTCTGGCCGTCCCGGAAGGCCACCTCCAGGTGCTGGAAGATGAGCGCCGTGGCGCGCTCGGCCATGTGGTCGGTGTAGGCGTTGCCGCTGACGCCGATGTAGGCCTCCACCGCGTGGGTCAGAGCGTCCATGCCCGTGGCCGCGGTGATGGGGGGGGGCAGGCCCACGGTGAGCTCGGGATCCAGCACGGCCACCTTGGGTACGAGCTTGAGGTCGTTGATGGCGAACTTCCGGTGGCTCCGGACGTCGGTGATCACGCCCACCACCGTGGTCTCGGATCCCGTGCCCGCCGTGGTGGGCACGGCAAAAAACGGCGGGATGGGAAGCACCACCTTGAACAGGCCCTTCATGGCCCGCACCGGGAGGAAGGGGTTGGCCACCCGGGCGCCGATGATCTTGGCGCAGTCGATGGGGGACCCCCCGCCAAAGCCGACGATGGCGTCGCAGCCGTTTTGCCGATAGAACGCCCGGCCGGCCTCCACGTTGTCGATGGTGGGGTTGGGCTGCACCTCGTCGAACACCACGTAGGACAGGCCGTGGGCCGCGAGCGCGTCGAGCAGCCCCTGGTGCAGCCCCAGCTCCACCAGCACCGGGTCGGTGACCACCAGGACCTTCTGCAGCCCCCGGGCGCGAATGTTTTCGGGGAGCTGCCGGACACTTCCCGGCCCCGAGAGCACTGCGGGGATGGGGAAGGGCAGCACCCTGGCGGCCGTCTTCATGACGCGCTGAAACGCGCGATACGCGCCCTTTTTTACTTCCCAAATCAGCATGGTCCGCCTCCTTTTGCGTTTCGAGAGCACGCGGTGGACGTCGACGCATAGTCCCCAGGGGACCGAGAGAGGTCAAGAAGATCGTAAAGGCACCGTCGTGTCGGCCAAGCGAAAACGGCGTGAGTAGCGTCACTGCGCTGCAGGGCCGTCACTGCGCTGCAGCGCACTGGCTCGACGTACTGGGATCACCGGAGAACAGATGGCATTGGAGACTTCGGCATGGCGCCCGAAGAGCAGAGAATCCGAGGGCGCGCGTGGGTACGCGTAGGAAATATCGAGTCGACACGCGCTCCGACGCAATACATAGTGAGGCTTTGATTTCTGTTCCCATTCCCGGCCGTCCGTACACGGCCGTTCATTCCCGACCGTTCGTACACGGTCGTCCGTGTGGAGCAGCTCTGGTACACGGGCCGGATGCAGGCCACGGTGCTGGCGCAGGTGCTCGGCGGGTCCGAGCGGACCTACGACCGGGGCATCTGGCACAACTCGGCCAAGTTCATCGACGTGCAGTACCCGGTTTACGGCAAGGTCTCCCCCGGACAGGGGCCGCCGTTTCACGACGGAGAGCAGTCGCTGTACTGGAGCCACCCAAGCGGGCGCCACGCGCTGCGCATCGCCCACGTGGACGGCCGCGTGGTGGGCTTCAACGCCCTGGGCTGGCGTCTGCGGCATCGGGTGTGTGAAACCTGGATCGCCGACGCCGCCGGGGTGGACGAGGTGCTCGAAAACCTCGACCGGGCCGGCTTCGCTCCCGAGCTCGGCCCCGGCCGCGAGCCCGCCGCGGTTCAAGCGCTGCGGGAGCAGCAGCCATGAACACCCAGAGCTCTGCAAAGGAGGCGAAGGTGAGCTCGGCGGCCGAGTGGCTGTCGGATTCGCTCATCTGGACTCTCCGCCCGTGCGGGTGCCCCTGCTGATGGTCCCGATCAGCCCCATGATCATGAGGGGCTTCAGCATCGCAGGGCTTTAGCCCACCGCAGGATGAGGTGGCGAAAAACAGGAGAAATAAAATCGGTTGTTCGAGTTATACTGCGAACCACCTTGATGACATTGTGCTCGATTGATGGGTCCGCAGCTTTGCGGGGCAAACGATCAGCGCGAAGAAGAACCCGAACCAGGGAGAACAAACGATGGCGAACTGTCACGACATGAAAATGGATGAGGTGTATTCCTGCCCGGACTGCGGGCTCGAGCTCAAGGTGGTCAAGACCTGCGACCACGGAGGTGAAGGCGAGGATCACAACTGCTGTCAGGAGACCGACGACTGCCAGATCGTCTGCTGCGGCAAGGCGCTGGTGAAAAAGCCGTAGGGCGTCGCCCCGGCCGCCCCGCGCCGGCCGGTCAATGAAACGGCGCGGCGCCGGGGCCCAGGGGCAGGCGCAAAAGGACCCACGCCACCAGCAGGACGATCCACACCCCTAGCAGCGCCAGGGTGTAGGGCAGCATGGTGGCGATCACCGTTCCCACCCCCGCGCCGCGCCGGTACCGCTCCATGAACACCACCACCAGGGGGAAAAAGGACATCACCGGGGCGATGATGTTGGTGGTGGAGTCCCCGATGCGGTAGGTGGCCTGGATCAACGCCGGCGAGTAGCCCAGCAACATGAACATGGGCACGAACACCGGCGCCATGATGGCCCACTTGGCCGAGGCGCTGCCCATGAACAGGTTCATGAAGGCCGCGAGGAACACCAGCGCGATGAGCAGCGGGATCTCCCCCAGGCCCGAGGCCTGCAAGAGCTCGGCGCCGCGCACCGCGAAGATCAGGCCCAGGTTCGTCCATTTGAAGTAGGCCACGAACTGCGCAGCGAAAAAGCAGATCACCAGATACAGCCCCAGGCTCCGCATGGACTCGCTCATGCCGTCGATCACGTCCCGCTCGCGGCGGAAGGTGCGCGCCCCCACGCCGTAGGCGATCCCCACCGACACCGCGATGAGGAAGATGAGCGCCACGATCCCGGACATGAAGGGCGAGCGCAGCAGCTCGCCCGTCTGCGGATGCCGCAGAAATCCCCACGCGGGCACGGTGGCGAGCAGCAGCACGCCCAGGAACGCGACCGCGGTCACGCCGGCGTACAGCAGCCCCCGCTTCTCGTCGCGCGTCAGGGCCCTCAGGGCGTCTTCGTCCCCCCCCGCGTTCGCGCTCGCGTCCGCGTCCGCGCTCGCGTCCGCGCTCGCGTCCGCGTCCGCGCTCGCGTTCGTGCTCGCGTTCGTGCTCGCGTTCTTCCCTTCGCCGAGGTCGGCTTCCCTGTCGGATACGCGGGCCCGATCCGGGTCGTGGTGGGGATCGCGCTCCGGGCCACCGTCGCGACCCGGGTCGTCGGGGCGGCGGCCGCGGTCATCTGCGCGGGCGTCTCCCGGGCTGTCTCCCGG
>CAYFWA010000063.1:11282-12554 GCA_964346625.1 uncultured Myxococcales bacterium | reverse complement strand
GCTGTCTTCCGGGCTGTCTTCCGGGCTGTCTTCCGGGCTGTCTTCCGGGCTGTCTTCCGGGCTGTCTCCCGGGCTGTCTCCCGGGCTGTCTTCCGGGCTGTCTCCCGGGCTGTCTTCCGGACCGCTTCCCGGCCCCTGGTACGGCCCCAGCCGGGGCTCCACCACCCGCTCGGTGACCAGGGTCCCCACCACGGACACCAGCACCGTGGAGGCCGCCATGAAGTAGTAGTTGACCGCCGGGTTGACCTCGTAGCCGGGCTCGATGATCCGCGCCGCCTCCTGGCTCAGGCCCGCGAGCAGGGGATCGATGGTGCCGAGCACCAGGTTGGCGGAAAACCCCGCCGAGACGCCGGCGAACACCGCCGCGATCCCCGCTAGGGGGTGTCTCCCCGCCGCGAGGAAGATGAGCCCGCCCATGGGCACGAGCACCACGTAGCCCACGTCGCTGGCCACGTTGGACAACACCCCGGAAAGCACCAGCACGAAGGTGAGCAGCCGCTTGGGCGCGGCCAGCACCACCAAACGCAGCCCGGTGGCGATGAGCCCGCTCGCCTCGGCCACCCCGATGCCCAGCATTGCCACCAGCACCGTGCCGAGGGGGGCGAAGCCCGTGAAGTTATCCACCATCTTTTCCAGGATGCGATGGAGCCCCGCCACCGAGAGCAGGTTTACCACCCGGATGGTCTCGCCGGTGCCCGGGTGGGTTGCCTCCAGGCCAGCCAGGCTCCCCAGCCAGGAGGCCACCAGGATGCCCAGGGCCAGCAGCGCGAACAGGGTCACCGGGTGGGGCAGCGCGTTGCCCCCGCGCTCCACCCAGCCCAGGGCACGGCTGATCCAGCGTTTTTGCTCCGGATTGTTACGAGGGGACTCTTCCGTCATGGAATTCCACGGCGGTTAGCGCGGTTGGCGCGGTTGGCGCGGTTGGCGCGGTTGGCGCGATTGGCGCGGTTGCGCGGTTGGCGCGGTTGGCGCGGTTGGCGCGGTTGGCGCGGTTGCGCGGTCGGCGCGGTTGCGCGGTCGGCGTGGTCGGCGCGATTGGCGCGGTTGGCGCGGTTGATGCGTCCGGTTCGGTCGATGCGGTTGAGCCTCGAGTGAACCGACTCAAATGTCCGCATAGTATCCATCGGATTTACCGAAAGGCAACAGCGCCAGAGCCTGACGGGAACGCGAGCCCTTACGTGACTGCCCGTAGGTGGGGGCCGCCCCGTACCGTCATGGCGTAACTGACGGGTCTGCCGGGACGTGGGGGCATGCGCTCATGGTGCGAGGCCC
>CAYFWA010000063.1:8703-11182 GCA_964346625.1 uncultured Myxococcales bacterium | reverse complement strand
GGCGATTCGGAGCCCGGCGATTCGGAGCCCGGCGATTCGGAGCCCGGCGATTCGGAGCCCGGCGATTCGGGGATGGGCTCTCCGAGGCGCACCTTGCCGGGGCACAGGGAGTCCCCGGGAAGCCCGTGGCGCACGGCCACGGCGAACCTCACCGCCAACAGACGACGATCCGGCTCGGCGACCTCCACCCCGGGCGCCAGCCGGAGGTCTGCGTGCAGGACGGATTCGTCCAGCTCCGGGGCCAGCCGCGGGCGGACCGGCTGCGTGCTCGCCGCGGGGGTAGCGCTGGGCGTGGCCCCGCGCGCGAGATCGAGGTCGCCCAGCGCGTGCAGCAGGTGCGAGGTCAGCGGCGGCGCCGGATCCAGGGCGCCGTTCACCGGGCCCCGGCCCACCACGGCCACCTGAAGCCGGTGCGCTCCAGTGTCCTCGTCGAACGTCGCCTCAAGGGGGTACCAGGTCAGGCGCTCGACGAGCAGGTTCCCGGTTTGAGAGAATTGGTAGTCCTCGAACGCGCTCACGCGGTACCGGAGGCGGTCCACCAGCGGCGGGCCGGTTTCCCCGAGCCGGCTGGCGAGCAGGCAGGGAAACAGCGCCGCGGTCTCGCCCCCGCTGCTCAGGACGTCTTCGAGCCAGCCTCGCAACGCGGCCCCCACCAGCACATCGGCCAGTCCCGGCTCCCCGGCTCGCGAGGGCGCCCCGTCCTCGTAGGGCGCGGTGGCCAGAGTGAGGGCTTCCATGCTCATGCGCTCGTCGCCTGGCTCCGGATCCGCCCGCGTCCGCGCAGCCAGCAGGTCGGTCGCCCGTTCCTCCTTTCCGGCCAGCCACGCCATGGCCAGGCCCATCTCCAGCACGTCGTTGCTCAGCCGCGGCAGCCCCGGGCGCTCGGCGAGGCGCTCGAAGTCGTGTAGGGCCCAGGTGGCGCAGCGCTGTGGATCCGCATCCAGCAGGGCCGCCGTGGCCGCCAGCCCCGCGTGATGCGCCAGGGCGTCAAAGCGATCCCGGGGAGCGCGACGCCGGACGAGGTCGTCCAGCGTGGCGCGCAGCCCATGAAGGGGCTCATCGGTGATCGCCCGGGCCATGGCGCGCAGCCCGAGGCGTGCCCCGGGGACGACGTCCCCGCGGCGTTCCAGGCGCTCGGCGAGCCACTCGAGTCGGGCGGACGTGCGCTCCCCGGCGTTGTCGTTCACGGCGCGCAGTCGCGCCAGCTCCGCCCCGCGCCGCTTGAGGTCATTGAACGCAGCGTGCAGGTAGCCCGCTGGGCTCGGGTCGAGCCACTCCCGGGCCATCAAGGCCGGCAGGTCCTGCAGGCGCAAGAAGATGGCCAGAGCGTAGGCCCACTCCTCCTCGGTGAGGTAGCCGCTGCGCTGCCAGCTCCAGCCGAACTCGTCACCGCCCTGGAACTGTTCGAAGTGAAAGGCGGCGTTCGCACCGAAGATCCCGAACCCCATGAACACGGTGGCCACGTCGGTGGCGCGCTCCAGCGCGCCCTCCGCCCCGGGTGGCAGGGTGGGCGCGGTGGCCAGGAGGTAGTGCGCGAGCTCGTGGGCCAGCGTGGCCACGAGATCCTCGGGGCGTTCCACCAGGGACGGATCATAGGAGATGCGCGCCACCTGACGGTCATCTCCTCCCAGGGAGAAGGTGCCCGCCGGGAGCCCCTCCTCGGTGACCTCCACCAGGCCCGGCTGGGCAAAGGTCTGTGACCGGCGGGGCTGCGGTGAGAGCACACAGGGCCAGTCCTGCAGCTCGGCGTGCTCGCGAACGAGGGCGAAGACCTGCTCGGCGAGCTCGTCTTCGGGCACCTCCGCGATGGGGAAGTCCTCGTCGCTGGGCTCCACCAGGGGGGTCTCGGCAAACGGTTCGAACCCGCCGAAGCTGCCCAGCAGCCACGCCCAGGTGTCGAACAGCCAAGCGATGGTTTGCTCGTCCAGGATCGACTTGCAGTGAAACAGTCCCATGGTCCCTGTCGCACTTTCCCGTGTCACGCGCGGCCGCACCTTCCCATGTCCGATGAGATCGCAGCCTCGTAGTTTTGTTGAGATCGCGACCTCCTAGTTTTGGTGAGACCGGTTTGGCGAGCTCGCACCTTCCCACATGTCGTGTGACCGAAGGCTATCATCTCGAAGGACAGAACGTGAGGGAAACCTCTCGCTAAATTCAGGATCGAGCACCATGAGGTCATGGCCGGCGCCGCGGCGTGGCCCGGCGCCCCGCAGGGGCGCTGGCGCCCTGCCGCAGGCGCACGTCCGCCGCCCCGCCGCAAGGTGCTTCCGCCCTCAGCCGGTAAGGGCTCGCGCCAGAATGACTTCGGGATTCGTGCGCCGATCCATCAATTCTGTCTGCGTCGCTCATAGGTTACATACGTCAATGTATTCGCCCTTCTTGCTTCTTGACAGAATTGCGCCTCGGCGCCCTCGGTGCTTCGAAGTCATTCTTGCGCGAGCCCGTATTGGAAAATGTGCCCAGGCGCCCACCTTTGGCC
>CAYFWA010000063.1:7575-8603 GCA_964346625.1 uncultured Myxococcales bacterium | reverse complement strand
TCGGCGACCTTTGGCCTCGGCGACCTTTGGCCTCGGCGACCTTTGGCCTCGGCGACCTTTGGCCTCGGCGAGGCGCCCGGGGCCTGCGCAGGGGGGGGCGATGGCCACGCGGCGCACCCGGCGGTGACCACAGCGCAGAAAACTCGTTGTCACTACGTTGCCAGTGCATGCGAAATGCAGTACATTTGTCCTTGGGCAGCACATCTGTCCTTGAGGTGCATCATGGCCAGCAAAGCGACGACGACCCTGCAGGCCCGCTTGGATCCGGAGAGCAAACGCGCCGTCGAAAAAGCGGCAAAGCTGCGCCAGGTTGGCCTATCGGACTACATCAGGCTCGTGCTCGTACCCACCGCCAGAAGGGAGGTGGCCCTTGCCAAGCAGCAGACGCTTCAGCTAACGCCCGACGAGCAAGAGCGGTTCTGGCAGGCCCTCCAGGCGCCGGCCAAACCGACCCCGGCGCAACGCAAGCTTGCGAAGATCATGCGAGGGGAGGCGTGAAAGACGTGCGCTGGCCGGCGGGCTTCGCGGTGAGCCCGCTGGATGAGCGCCACAATCGTTCGAGATTCAAAAGCGGCGTGGAGGTGGTGGATACCTGGCTTCGCAAAAGCGCGCGACAGGCACAGGACAAGCGACTGTCTGTCACCCGAGTGTTGATCGAGTCGCCGAAAACCATCGCGGGCTACTACACGCTCGCCATGGGACAGGTCAACTTCGACGAGCTGCCCCACGACCTCGCCAAGAAACTGCCGAGCACCCTCCTGCCGATCCTCACCCTGGCCTGGCTCGGCCTCGACGAGCGCTACCAGGGCCGGGGTCTCGGAGCGAGGTTGCTCGCCAGGGCGCTCGCCGATTGTCACCAGACGGGACAGATCATGTCCTTCGTGGCGGTGCTCCTCGATTGCATCCACCCGGACGCCAAAGCCTTCTATCAGCGCTACGATTTCGTCGAGCTTCCCGGCCATCCCATGACGCCGATGCTTCCGTGGAAGCTGCTCGACGCCATGATGGGGTAGCGTTTGAGCGGTTCG
>CAYFWA010000063.1:0-7475 GCA_964346625.1 uncultured Myxococcales bacterium | reverse complement strand
GGATGGCTCGGTTCGGGATGGCTCGGTTCGGGATGGCTCGGTTCGGGATGGCTCGGTTCGGGATGGCTCGATTCGGCTCTGGGTTGCGCTCGGGGGTCTTCCCCTGCGAACCCGCGCCGAACCGACTGCAGCTCCGTGCTCGTGTTTCAGCCCTGAGGTCTCGGGGTTTCGGGGGGGGCGGATCCCGGGACGGGCCGGCGGGGGCCGAAGGTCTGGTACAGCACGGGGGCGATGAGCAGGGTGGCGAGCATGGAGGTGAGCACGCCGCCGATGACCACCGTGGCCAGGGGGCGCTGCACCTCGGCGCCGACGCCGGTGTTGACCGCCATGGGCACGAAGCCCAGGGAGGCCACCAGGCCCGTCATGAGCACCGGCCGCAGGCGGGTCACCGCGGCCTCGCGGATGGACGCGCCGAGCTCGTGGCCGGAGGTTAGCAGGTCGCGGATGGCCGACACGAGCACGAGCTGCCCGAGCACGGCCACCCCCGAGACGGCCACGAAGCCCACCCCCGCGGAGATGGAAAAGGGCAGGTCCCGCAGCCACAGGGCCACGACGCCGCCCACGGCGGCGAAGGGGACGCTGGTAAACACCAGCAGCGCGTCGCGCGTGCTGCCAAAGGAGAGCTGCAGCAGCGTGAGCACGAGCAGCAGCGCCACGGGCACGACGATGAGGAGTCGGTCGCGCGCGCGCTGCAGGTGCTCGAACTGCCCGCTGTAGCGGACGTAGTAACCGGGGGGGAGCTTCACCCGGCGGGCGATGGCGGCGCGGACGTCGTCCACGAAGGAGCCCACGTCGCGGCCCCGCACGTTGGCCTGGACCACGATGCGTCGTGTGGCCCACTCGCGGTGGATGGTGGAGGGGCTCTCCACGGTCTCGATGCGGGCCAGCCGCGCCAGGGGGACCCGCTGTCCGTCGGGGGCCCGGACGAGCAGCCGCCCGAGTCGCTCGGGGTCTTCGCGGAAGCGGTCGTGGAGCCGCAGCACCAACGCGAAGCGCTGCTGGTCCTGGATCACGTCGCCCACCCGGGGCGTGCCCAGGGCCGCCACGTACCGCAGGACCCGCTGCGCGGAGATGCCGAAGCGCGAGACCGCGTCCCGGTCGACCTGCACCCGAAAGATGGGCATGCCCGTGATCTGCTCCACGGCCACGTCTCGGGCCCCCGGGATGTCGAGCACGGCCTGGCGGATCTCCTCGGCCTTGGCCTCGAGCACCGCGAAGTCGTCCCCGAACAGCTTGATGCCCAGATCCGCTCGGATGCCGGAGATCATCTCGTTCATGCGCATCTCGATGGGCTGGGTGAACGCGGCGCGCATGCCCGGCATGTCCTCGAGCACCCTGGCCATGGCGCGGACCAGCTCGTCCTGGGTCTCTCCTCGTCGCCACTGGCTTCGGGGCGCGAGCGTGATGAACACGTCGGAGACCTCGAGCCCCATGGCATCGGTGGCCACCTCCGCCGTGCCGGTGCGGGTCCAGACGTGTTTGATCTCATCGGGGAACTCCCGTAGCAGCCGCCGCTCGATCTGCGTCCCGTAGCGTACGGACTCGTCGAGCGAAACGCTGGCCAGCCGCACGGTGTTGATCACGATGGCCTGCTCGCGCAGCCGCGGTACGAACTCGGAGCCGAGCCGCGTGGTGAGCAGGCCCGCGTTGACCAGGAGCAGGCCGGCGACGCCCAGCACCAGCGCGCGGTGGCCCAGCACCACCGAAAGGAGAACCCGATAGCCGCGCTTCATCCAGCGCATCAGGCGGTTGTCACCGGCCGCGCGCCGCGCCTTGAGCACGAAGCTCGCCAGGGCCGGCATCAAGGTCACCGACAGGATCATGGACCCGAGCAGGGCGAAGATCACCGTCAGGGCCATGGGGCGAAAGAGCTTCCCCTCCACCCCCTCGAGGGCGAGGATGGGCAGATACACGATGGCGATGATCAGCTCGCCGAACAGCGTCGGCTTGCGGACCTCCACTGCGGCGGCGGTCACCACGGCGGGCACGTCGGCCCCGCGGCCCGCCTCCTGGACGCGGCGCGAGGCGTTTTCCACCATGATCACCGAGCTGTCTACCACCAGCCCGAAGTCGATGGCGCCCAGGCTCATCAGGCTCCCGGCGATGCCGAAGCGCAGCATGGCGTTGAAGGCGAAGAGCATGGACAGGGGGATGGCCAGCATCACGATGAGCCCGGCGCGCAGGTTGCCCAGAAAGACGAACAGCACCGCGATCACCAGCAGCGCCCCCTCGAGCAGGTTCTTGCGGACGGTGCTGAGCACCTGATCCACGAGCTTGGTCCGGCTGTAGACGGGCAGGAGCTCCACGCCCTCGGGAAGGCTGCCGCGGACCTCCTCGAGGCGCTGCTCGAGCTTGCGGGTGACCTCGCGGCTGTTTTCGCCCATGAGCATGAAGCCCAGGCCGAGCACCGCCTCGCCGCGGCCCTCGGCGGTAACGGCGCCCCGGCGGACCTGATGCCCCTCGCGCACCTGCGCGACGTCGGACACGCGGATCGGCGCGCCGTCCACGGCGGCGATGGTGATCTGCTCGATGTCGCGCCTGGAGGTGACGATGGCCACGCCCTGGACTGCCCGCGCCGAGCCGCCGCGGTTGACGATGCCCCCACCCACGTTGGCGTTGTTCTCCGCCAGCGCCTTCCAGACGTCGTCCAGGGAGAGCTCGTGCTTGGTGAGCAGGCGCGGGTCGAAGACTACGTGGAGCTGCTTCTCGTAGCCACCCCAGGTGTTGATCTCGGCGACGCCAGGCACCTGGAGCATCTGCGGCCGGATTACCCAGTGGTGCAGCGTGCGTAGCTCCCGCGCAGACAGCGTCTCACTCGTCACGAGGTACTGGAAGACCTCGCCGAGGCCGGTGGACACCGGGCCCAGGGTGGGGCGACCGATGGTTGCGGGCAGGTCGGCAGCCTGGATCCGCTCGCTGACGAGCTGCCGTGCCAGGTACAGGTCGGTGCCGTCCTCGAACACCGCCGTGATCTGTGACAGCCCGAACTTCGACAGGGAGCGGACCTGGGTGAGGCCGGGCATACCCGACAGGGCCTGCTCCAGCGGGAAGGTGATCTGCCGCTCCACCTCCAGCGGCGACAGGGTCGGCGCGGCGGTGTTCACGGTGACCTGAACCGGCGTCGTGTCCGGGTAGGCGTCGAAGGGGAGGTCGCGGAAGGCGAGCACCCCCGCCGCGGCCCCCACCGCCGTCACCAGCACCACCACGACGCGGTGCCGCACCGAAAGCGCGATGAGCCGATTCAACATGGTTACGGTCCTCCCGGCTGCTCGACCTCACAGCATCCGGCGCCGATGGCGTCCCGGCTCAGCTCGGTGCGCAGCAGAAACGCTCCGGTGGTGACCACCGCCTCGCCCGGATTCACCCGGCCCGAGACGTGGACGCGTCGGCCGTCGGTCCGGCCGAGGGTGACCTGCCGGGGCTCGTAGCTTCCGGCCTGCTCGCGCACGAACACCACGTGGCCGTCGCCCAGGGTCTGGATCGCCTCCCGGGGCACGGTCACCGCACCGCTGGGGGCGCTCACCCGGATGGTCGCCCGGGCGAACTGGTTCGCGCGGAGCTGGCCGTCGGGGTTGGCGATCACGGCCCGCGCGCGGACGTAGCGCGTGCGGGGGTCCACCGCTGTGGCCACCCAGGTGATCTGACCCCGGCGTGGGCGCCCGGCCCGGCCGTGGGCGTGGAGGGTCACGGGCTGGCCGGGCCGCACCTGCGCGGCGTCGTGCTCGTTGATATCCAGGATCGCCCACATGGAGGCCGTGTCGGCCACGGTGGCCAGCACCGCCTTGGGACCTGCCTCGGTGCCCTGCACCGCCGGGCGCTGGACCACGGTGCCCGCCATGGGTGCGAGCAGGGTGAAGGTGCCCGCGGCGCCCCGGGGGGAGATTCCGCCCACGCGCAGCGACTGGTTGACGGCGGCCAGGGTGGAGGTGGCCTCAGCGAGGCGGAGGCGGGCCAGCTCCACCTCGCGGGCCGAGGCGCCCCCGCTGCGGAGCAGGGCTTGTTGACGCGCGAGGTTCACCTTGGCCACCCGCTGCCGCCGGCGGGCGGCGACGAGGCGCGCCTTGAGCACCCCGATCTGCGCGCTGGACAGCGAAAAGAGCCTCGCTCCCTTTTGCACCTGCGCCCCGAGATCCACCAGGACCCGCTGCACCAGGGCCGGCACGGGCGAGCGGATCTCGGCGAGGCGGTTGCGGTCGTAGTCGATGCGCGCGGTGCAGTGGATCCGTCCGCTCAACCGGGCCATCGTCGCGGGAACCGCGACGAGGCCCGCGTCGCGCTCGATGCGCGGGGAGCGAAAGCGGATCTTGGTGCCCGGGGGGAAAAGCGGCTTGCGCGCCGTGCCCTGGGGCGGTTTCACCGGGTTGCACTGCGGGCAGGCCGAGGCCGGGAAGCCGTGGGTGACGCACCAGTCCCCGGACTGCTTGAACTGCTTCTCCAGGGCCGGATTGCACTTCGTGCACTTGGACTCGGGCAATCCATGCCCGACGCACCAGTCTCGCGGAGGCTCCTTGGCCTGGCTGTCGCCTTTGCCGCTGCCATCGCCCTCGTTTTTGCCGCTGCCGCTGCCGCTGCCGCTGCCGTTGCCGTTGCCGTTGCCATTGCTACCGTCGTCGCCGTGGCGGCCTGCGTGGCGGCCTGCGTGGCGGCCCGCGTGATTGCGATTGCCTGCGCGGCGGTCGGCGCGGCGGTCCGTGCGGTTGCCCGTACGGCGGTCCGCGTGGCCGTCCGGCTGGTCGTTGCGGGTGGGCGGCGCGACGGGGTTGCACTGGGGGCAGGCCGATTCAGGAAAACCGTGCGCCGCGCACCAGTCCCCGGCAGCCTTGAACCGCGCCACCAGGCTGGGATTGCACTTGGTGCACTTTGACTCGGGCAAACCGTGCGCGGCGCACCAATCGGCTGCACGCGTGGCAGACCCCGCGCGCGAAGGAGGTGTGGTCGACTTGCCTTCGGCGCGATCGGTGCTCTGGCGGCTGGGTTTCGAGGAATCATTGCACCCGGCGGCCAGGCTCGCTCCGAGGAGCGCTCCGATGAGCGCCCCGAGAAGCGGAAGCGCGCCGAGGCGTCCGGGCCGGGGCGCCGTCGCGGCGGATAGACGGGAATCCTCCGGGATCGACGCGGCCGTCACGCCCAGGGTCGAAAAGTGTATGTTGGCACGGTTCATGGTTTCTTCCTGCGGGTGTGGGTTGTGGCCTGCGGCAGGGAGGCCGCAGCCCTCAGGCGCGCCAGCGACTCGGCGTATCTGAGCCGCGCCGTGAGGTGGCCCGCCCGGCCGGTGACGAGCTCACGCTGCACGACGAGCACCTGCGCGAGGCTCACCTGGCCTTTGCGAAAGGATCGGCGCAAGAGGCGGGCGCTTTGTCGCTGCGCGGCGAGCACGGCACCGGAATACAGGCGGAGTGCCTGGGCCGCCCGCTGGTGGCCCACCCAGGCGAGCCGCACCTCGGTGATGATCGAGAGCCGGACACCGGACCGCTGGGCACGGAGCCCACCGAGCCTCGCCCGGGCGTGCTCGCTCGTTTCCTGATTCCGATCGAAGAAGGGCAGCCGGATCTTCAGGCTGAGCAGGACGGCGTTGCGGTTTTCTTCGCGGGCGTAGCGCACCCCCAGGGTGAGATCCGGCCAGGCGCCCGCCCGGGCCAGCCGGACCCCCGCGCCCACGGCTTCGATCCGATGACGGAGCGCCAGGAAATCGGGGCGCCGCCGGATCGCGCGGCGCACGAGCGCCGCGCGATCCGGGAGCGGCCGGGGCCCGGGGAGCGCACCCTGGAGGCGCAGCCCGGTGCCCGCCACCAGCCCACAGACCTTGGCCAGGCGCAACCGCAGGGCTTGCAACGCCGCCGCGGCGCCAAGCGCCTTGCGGCGAGCTTCGGCCAGCCGGAGCCGGCTGGTGTTGAGATCGAGCTGGCTCCCGGCCCCCAGGGTGACCCGCTGGCGGGCCGTATCGAGCAGGGCCTGCGCCAACGCCACGTTTTCGCGAGTGAGCCGCACCCGCTCCCGCGCGGCGAGGGTCCGGTAGTACAGCAGCGTCACGGCCAAGTTCACCACGCGGCGTACGTCGGCGGTGCTCGCGCGGGCCGCGTGGAGGTTCGCGCGCGCCCGCGTTCGGCGATGTCGCCGCTGCCCGCCCAATTCCAGGGATTGCTCCAAGGAGACGTCGAAATCCACCGTGGCGCGCTCGTCCGAGGCGGTGGCGAAGCGCGGACCGATCCCGAGGCCGAGCGCGGGATTGGATACCAGCAGGATGCTCGCCTGGGTCAAGTCGCCTCGGGCCTCGCCGATCCGAGCGCGGGCCACGCGGAGCGTCCGGTTGTTTTTCCGCGCGATGTCCAGGGTCGCGCGCAACGTGACGCGCTTTGTGGTCCCGTTTGCCGCAGGCCGCGACGGGCGGTCTGCCGTCGTCCCGGCGGGGCGGAGGTCCGCGGCCCCCGCCAGCGCGGGGGGGCGGACCATCAGCGAGCCCAGCATCAGGAGCGCGTTGATGGGCACAATGGCCCCCAGGGAGCGGCCGTGCCGGGTCGTCTTGGCGTAGTTCATGATCTCATCGGGTCCTTGCGAGTCGGTGGCAGCCGACGGCGCGTGCGTATCGCGCTCTCGGGGGGCGGGGTCACCCCGGGCCTCGCGATCAGGCTAGTGATTCTCGGCGGAAGCGGCCCCGGCGCCCGGACGCGCGCGCCTCGCGGCGCGCGCGGGCAACCCCGGCGTCCACCCGCTGCGGTGCTACGTGTTACGCGCGTCTGGGGGGATGGAAGATGCGATCGACGAAGTCGTCGGGCGTGCAGGCTTTCAACGGAGGAGGGGCACCCGCGGCGGCTGGCGGCGGAGCGAGGGTGGGGGTGACGCTCCGCAGGTGGAGGATGCGGGCGCCGGGACAGCACAGGCACTGGCAGTCGTCCGGACACGAGCCGCGGTGGTGGTCACCGTCCACCCCGGTCTGGGCCGAATGAGACGCCGAGGCTGGCGTCAGCGCAGATGCGCACGCAGACGTAGCCGCCGTGGCGCCAGGGCAGACCGTGCCGAAAGCGCGGTCCAGTGGCAGGATGGCGGTCGCCAGGCTCAGACAGACCAGCCCGGCGATGAGCCGTCGTGTCCCCTCCCAGGCGGCGCCCACCCGTGGCGCTGGATCCGCGGACCGGTCCCGTGCGGCGGCGACATCGCGCGCCGCGTTCGGACAATCCGCGGAGGGGTTCGGACAATCCGCGGAGGGGTTCGAGAGTCGGCTCATGTTTGCTTCGGGTGCACGCCCAGGCACACTCCAAGAGAACCATAAGCCCGCAAGACAAGTTTGTCCAGTAGTACCATCTACTAGACAGGTATTGTCCGGTACTCTGGAGCCTCCCAATTGGATTGGGCTGTCCGCCAGCAGGGTCATGAGCTTCCCGTCGGTGAGGCCGGGTGGGTCGCGGGACCCGGTCATGATACCATCGGACGGAAGCCAGCACCAAAGCCGGCACCAAAGCCAGCACGGAAGCCAGCAC
>CAYFWA010000062.1:0-16497 GCA_964346625.1 uncultured Myxococcales bacterium | reverse complement strand
GACCATGTCGGTCCGTGTCAGACCATGTCGGTCCGTGTCAGACCATGTCGGTCCGAATCCGACGAACGGGCCCTTTTGCCGCAACTGCGGCCCCCCTGTCAACCACTTCGACCTCACCAGAACAAAAACCGCTCTTTTTCGATGGTTTATCGTTTCAGCAAGGGAGGGTAACCGGCGGGCCGTCGCGCCAACCGGATCAGATATGGGGCCCGTATCCCCGAAACACGATGGGGCGAGCCTGGTTGGGATCGGGGTCGGGGTGATCGATCATGTAGTGCAGGCCGCGGCTCTCCTTGCGGCGCAGGGCGCCGGCCACGATGAGGTCGGCCACCAGGGCGATGTTGCGCAGCTCGATGAGGTCCGAGGTGATGAGGTAGTTCGAGTAGTACTCGCGGATCTCGTCGCGGATCAGCCCGATGCGTCGCCGGGCCCGCTCCAGGCGCTTATCGGAGCGCACGATGCCCACGTAGTTCCACATCAGGCGTCGGATCTCGTCCCAGTTGTGCGCCACCACCACCGCCTCGTCCTGCTCGATGGCGCCGCGGGTCTCCCACCGCGGGCGGCTGCGGGCCCGGTAGCCCCGCACCCCGCGCACGGCCTCGGCGGCGCGGGCCGCAAACACGAGCCCCTCGAGCAGGGAGTTGGAGGCCAGGCGGTTGGCGCCGTGCAGGCCGGTGCAGGCCACCTCCCCGATGGCGTAGAGGTTCTCCACGGTGCTGTGGCCGTCTTCGTCGGTGTGCAGGCCCCCGCAGCTATAGTGGGCCGCCGGGACCACCGGGATGGGCCGCTCGCGCATGTCGATGCCGTAAGACAGGCACCGCTCGTGGATGGTGGGAAACCGGCGCACCAGGAACTCGGCGTCCAGATGCGTCATGTCCAGCAGGGCGCAATCGGCGCCGGTACGCTTGAGCTCGGCGTCGATGGCCCGGGCCACCACGTCCCGGGGGGCGAGCTCGCCGCGCTCGTGGTAGCGATCCATGAACCGCTTTCCGTCGGCGCCGAGCAGCCGGCCCCCCTCGCCCCGCAGGGCCTCGCTGATGAGGAAGGACTTGGCCTCGGGGTGATACAGGCAGGTGGGGTGGAACTGCATGAACTCCATGTCCGCCACCGCCGCGCCCACCCGGTAGCCCATGGCCACCCCGTCGCCGGTGGCCACGTCCGGGTTGGACGTGTACAGGTAGACCTTACCGCTGCCCCCGGTGGCGAGCACCGTGGCCCGGGCCACCAAAGAGCGCACCTGGTGCGAAGCCCGGTCCAGCACGAAGGCGCCGAACACCGCGTCCGGCCCCCCGTGCTTGGCCATGGTGAGCAGATCCACGGCCATGTGCCGAGCCAGCAGCGTGATGTTCGAGTGCGCCGCGGCCGCCTGCAGCAACTTGGCCGCCACGGCGCGACCCGTGGCGTCCCCCACGTGGGCCACCCGGCGGGCCGAGTGACCGCCCTCGAGGCCGAGGTCGAGCTCGGGGGCCTCCTCCGCCGAACCCGGTCGGAGGTCGAAGGCCACGCCGTAGCGCTCGGTCATCTCCCGTAGCTGCCGCGGACCCTCGCGCACGGCGAGCTCCACCCGCTCCCTTCGGCACAGCCCGGCGCCGGCCCGCAGGGTGTCCTGCACGTGCTGCTCGAAGCTGTCGGCCGGATCCAGCACCGAGGCGATGCCCCCCTGGGCGTAGGCCGTGTTGGACTCGGCGGGGTCGTCCTTGGTCACGACGGTCACCCGCCCGTGCTCGGCGGCCTTGAGGGCGAACCAGAGCCCGGCGATGCCGGAGCCGATCACGAGGTAGTCCACGTCCCACGGGTCGGCGGACGAGGCAAAGGGCTGTGGCCCATCCCCACGCGGGGCGGCCTGGGGCTCGTCGGTGGTCATGTCTCAGCTCCGGGCAGTGGCGCGCAGGTCCTTGGGGCGGCGGATGGCAAAGCCGTGGCGCGACAGCTCGCCGCTCCACTGTGCGTAGGCCTCGTCGATGCGTAGCAGCGTCTCCTGATAGGCCAGCTTCTCGAGCTCCATGCGGTAGTTGTAGCGCATGGGCGAGCCGCTCATCAGGCGCATGTCGTCCTCCTCGGGCACGATCACCAGGAAGTCCACGCTCGGGAACTGCTCGAGGGCGTGGTGATAGCCCTCCATGAACCGCGTGTGCACCAGCGCCTTGACCCCCTGGATGGCGGCGAACAGCCCCCCCTTGCGCTTGACGTATCCCGACACGCCGCTGCGGATGGGCACCAGCGGGTCCACGATCACCACCAGGGTGGCGCCCTTGGCCACGGCCACCTCGAGCTCGGAGGTGCGGGTATAGGAGCCGTCCACGAACCAGCGCCCCCGCACCCAGGCCGGGGAGTAGAAGGGCACCAGGGCCGACGAGGCCTTCACCGCGTCCGAGATCCGGATGTCGTCCCAGCCGCGATCGCCGAAGACCACATGCTCGGAGCTGTCCTGGTCTGTGGCGCCGATGTACAGCTCCTTTTCCAGGTCCCGGAACCGATCCGAGCGCCCCGGACGCTCGAACTCGGCCTGGATGAAATCCCGGATCCCATCTCCAGAGAAAAACCCCGCGGGGATAGACTTCATGTAGAAAGCCGGCAGGCCTCCCAGCGCCTTTTGCGGGGACAAAAACCACCCGCCGGCCATGTGCATCAGCCGGGCGGCCAGCTCCCGGTAGGCCGGAGAGAAGATGTGCTTCTGGCTCACCCGTCCCAGCAGTGAGGAGTCCCCGTGGAAGGCGCGCACGAACTCGGCCGGGGGTACGCCGTTGGCCAGGAAGCTGCCGGCGATGGCGCCGGCGCTGATGCCGCAGTAGATGTCGAAGTCGTTGACGCCGCGGTTGACCAGCAGCTCGTCGAGGGCCCGCAGACAGCCCACCTCGTAGATCAAACCCTCGATGCCACCGCCGGCCAGACACAAGGCGGTCTTGCCCACCTCGGCGCGGCGGTTGCAGATGGCGTCCACCTCCTCGAAAAACGCCTCCTCGGTAAGGGGCCACACGGCGTAGCCGCCCACCTGCAGCCGGCCGGCGTCGAACACCCGGTCGGTTAGCCCCTCGGAGCCCTCGATCAGCACCAGGGTCCGGTCGGCGCGCCAGATGGTGTCGGCCACGTGGCCGGGCACCAGGTCGGCCAGGATCTGCCCGGTGAGGGGCTGGCTCGGGCGGGGCAGGTCCACCCCGGCGGGCATCCGCCACCCCTCGTCCACCACCAGCACGTTGTAGTAGTGGCGGCGCAGGGCCTGGCGGGCCTCCTCGGCCGTGTGGACCAGCCGAATGCGATAGCGCAGGTCCCGCCCCTCCGAATCCACCCGCCGCAGCTTGCGCGGTGCCCCCGGGTCATGGACCCCGTCGGCGTCCTGGACCCCGATGGATGACAGAAACAGGCCCCGTCGCTCCGGAGGCGTGAGCACGAGGACCTCGCGAATGGAAAAGGAGAAGGTGCGAGCCATGACGCCGCATGATGGCACTTTCCCCGATGGGGCGCAACGGCGGCGCAGACGCCGCCGAGGGTTCATTTACCAGTTCCCCTCCCCGCGCGAGTCAATCGCGCGGGCGTCGATCTGTGGTACCGTCTGCGGCCATGGCCCCGGCACCGCAACCCACGCTCCTCGAGGTCGAGGATTTGACCGTCGAGTTTTCCCGGCCGCAGGGTCCGGCCCGCGCCGTGGAGGGCGTGAGCTTCTCGGTGGATGCCGGCGAGGTGGTGGGGCTGGTGGGCGAGTCCGGCTGCGGCAAGAGCGCCACGGCCCTGGGGCTACTCGGGCTGCTTCCTCCAGGTGTGGGGCGGTTGGCGCAGGGGCGGATCCGATTCGAAGGACAGGACCTGGCGCGACTACCCGAACGGCGGCTGCGCGATCTACGCGGCCGGCGGCTGGCCATGATCTTCCAGGAGCCCATGACCGCCCTGAACCCGGTGCTCACCGTGGGCGAGCAGGTGGCCGAGGTCCTGCGCCGTCACGCAGGTGCCGGACGCCGGGAGGCCTGGGAGCGGGCCGAGGCGCTGCTTTACGAGGTGGGCATCCCCGCCCCCCGCCGGCGGGCGAGAGACTATCCCCACCAGCTCTCGGGGGGGATGCGTCAGCGGGTGATGATCGCCATGGCCATCGCCTGCGAGCCGCGCCTGCTCATCGCCGACGAGCCCACCACGGCCCTGGACGTCACCGTGCAGGCCCAGATGCTGCGGCTACTGCGCCGCCTGCAGGAGCGCACCGGCCTGTCGATCCTCCTGATCACCCACGACCTGGGCGTGGTGGCGCAGACCTGCGACACCCTGCTGGTGATGTACGCGGGACGCGTGGTGGAGCAGGGCGAGCTGGCCCCCCTGCTGGCGAGGCCTCGTCACCCCTACACCCGCGGGCTGCTCGACTCGGTGCCACGCCCGCAGGCCCAAAGGCGGCGCCTGCAGGAGATCCCCGGCAGCGTCCCCCCCATCGACCAGCGGCCGCCGGGGTGCAAGTTCTCGGATCGCTGCCCCCGCGTGCAGGCCGACTGTCGGGAGACCGAGCCCGCCCTGGAGCCGCCGGAGGCGAGCTGGCGGGTGCGCTGCATCCACCCGCACGAGCCCGGGGAGCACCCATGAGCGCTCCGCCTGCCGCCCTCGTCCGCGCCGTCGGCCTCACCGTGGAGTATCGTGTCTCGGCGCGTTCTGGCCGGGGGGCCACCCGGCTGCGCGCCGTGGCCGGCGTGGACCTCGACGTCCGCCGCGGCGAGTGCCACGGGCTGGTGGGCGAGTCCGGCTGCGGCAAGTCCACCCTCGGCCGCGCCCTGCTGCGGCTCAGCCCCCTCACCGCCGGACGGCTGTTTTTCGCGGACCAGGAGCTCACCCACCTCGACGAGCGGCGCCTGCGCCCGCTGCGCCGCCAGATGCAGATGATCTTCCAGGACCCGCAGGCCTCGCTCAACCCCCGCTTCTCGGTGGCCCGGGCCATCGCCGAGCCGCTGGTCATCCACCGCCTGGCGCCCCGCGGCCAGCGCCGCCCGCGCGTGGTGGAGCTGCTGGAGGCGGTGGGCCTGGACGCCTCCTTCGCCGAGCGCTACCCCCACGAGCTGTCCGGCGGCCAGCGCCAGCGGGTCGGGGTGGCGCGGGCCCTGGCGGTGGAGCCGCGGTTCGTGGTGGCCGACGAGCCGGTCTCGGCGCTGGACGTCTCGGTGCAGGCGCAGCTTCTGAACCTGCTGGGCGACCTCCAGCAGCGCTTCGAGCTGGCGTACCTGTTCATCTCACACGACCTGCGCGTCGTGGAGCACCTGTGTGATCGCGTCTCGGTGATGTACCTGGGGCGGATCGTGGAGCGCGCCCCCACCGCGGCGCTGTTCGAGGCGCCCCGCCATCCATACACCCGGGCCCTGCTCGACGCCCTGCCCACCCTCGAGCCCGGCCAGGCGGCCGGGCCGCGGCTGCCCGGCGAGGTGCCCAACCCCCTGGAGCCACCTCCCGGCTGCCCGTTCCACCCCCGCTGCCCGGAAGCGGACAAGCCCCCGCGCTGCGACCGGCAGCCGCCCCCCCTGCGCGAGCTCGCGCCGGGCCACGAGGTGGCGTGCTGGGCCCGCGGGGAGTGGCCGAGGGGGGCCTCGGCCCCGGCCGCCACGGAACCCAACGCCTCGACCGCCCCCGCGGCTTTGCGCAAGCCTCCTGCCGGATCGGCCGGGGGGAAGGATTGACGCCCCGTTTACGGGACGGGTACGGTAAGGGCTCGCGTTGAAAACGACTCCGGGCGCACCACGGCAGCGCGTCGCCCGACCGCCGCGCCGGCCCACCCCGGCTCCGCAGGAAACCGAACCGACATGACGCTCAAGATCCTCGTCGCCGAAGACGATCGCCACACCCGCCGGATCCTGGATCACATCTTCACCAAGGACCCCGCCTTCCGGGACCAACAGACCCAGCTCTTTTTGGCCTCGGACGGCGAGGAGGCGCTCAAGCTCTTCGAAACGGAGACGCCCGACCTGGTGATCTCCGATCTGCTGATGCCCCGGCTGGACGGCTTCGCGCTGTGTCGGGCCATCCGGCGGCTGCCCCAGGGCAAGGACGTGCCGATCATCGTCACCTCGGCGATCTACAAGGAGACCGCCCTGCTCAACCGGATGCGCGACGAG
This sequence comes from uncultured Myxococcales bacterium, assembly GCA_964346625.1. GTDB lineage: Bacteria > Myxococcota_A > Polyangia > HGW-17 > JAJRWW01 > CAYFWA01. The sequence continues at coordinate 10,426 of CAYFWA010000062.1, read as the reverse complement.
CTGGGGGTGGAGTTTTTCGCCAAGCCCTTCCAGGTCCGCGAGCTCGTACGCGGCGTACAGCGGCTGCTCGAGCGCTCCCAGCGCAGCGGCAAGGGGGAGCACGCCACCCGCCAGACGCGCCAGGCGAACCAGGCGAGCCAGGGTGCCGGCCGCCAGACCGGCACCCTGGCTCGCTCCCAGGGCCAGCTCAGCGAACGCCCCCTGGCCTCGCTGCTGTTCGACCTGCTGGAAGAGCAGGCCACCGGAGTGCTCACCCTGCGCCGCGGGCGAATCAAAAAGGAGATCTACGTCATCCACGGGGCGCCCGTGGGGGCCGAGTCCAACATCCGCACCGAGACCCTCGGCCACTATCTGGTGGCCCGCCGCGTGCTGGACGAGCAGCAGCACCAGCAGGCCCTGCGGGTGGCCAAGGAGCAGCACAAGTCGCTGATGGAGGCCGTGGTCTCGCTGGGCTGGCTCAGCGAGACGGACGTGTTCCGGCACCACACGGCCCTGGTGAAGCTCAAGATCATCAACAGCCTGCGGTGGCACGACGGGGGCTACGCCTTCACCACGGGGGACACCTTCTCCGATCGCATCCCCAAGGCCACCATCGACATCACCCACATCCTGCTGCTCGGGCTGCAGCGGGTCACGAGCCTCGACGAGGCGGCCCGCAAGCTCGATCGGGTGGCCAACCGCGCCGTCCGCTTGACCCAGCGCGCCGAGCGCTACCACGACGCCTTCGCCAAGGTCTTCGGCACCGAGGTGCTGTCGCTGCTGCCCACCCAGCCCACTTTGAACCAGATGCTGCGCAAGGGGGTGGAGTCCCTCAAGGTGTACCTGCACACCCACGCCCTGCTCGAAAGCGGCATGGCAGAGCTCGGCGAGATCAAGGAGGAGGAGAGCGCGCCCGTGCGCACCGAGGATCCCATCGGCCTCAAGCAGCTCAAGCACGAGGCGACCCGGTCTTCGGCAAAGTCCTCCACCGGCGCCGATCCCCAGGAGGGGCCGCTGTACGAGGAGATCTTCGGCGTGGACGAGATCTCGGTGGTCACGGCCATGCCCGTGCCCACGCCGACCGCGGGCCGCCCGCCAGTGGACTCCGGCGAAGTGAGCATCGACATCCAGCTCGAGGACGGGGCCCAACCGGCCGCCGATCAGCTCTCCACCGAGGAGGCCCTCAAGCTGGTGGTGAGCACCTACCTCGGCATTCACGACAAGAACCTGTACGAGCTGCTCGGGGTGGAACGCACCGCCGGCCCGCCCCAGATTCGCGCGGCCTACGCCCGCCAGGCCGAGGTCTTCAAGATGAGCCGGTTCGTGGACTGCGATCTCGGCCTGGACCACCCGAAGCTCGAGGAGATCAACCAGCTCCTGCAGCGGGCCCACGACGTGTTGATGGACCCGGCCAAGCGGGCCACCTATGACGAGGACCTGCGCAACCGGGAGACGACGCCGCGGGTGGATCCACTGGAGGCCGAGGCGCGCTTTCGACAGGGCCAGCAGGCCCTCGCCACCGGCGATCCGGAGCGCGCGCGCCAGGCCTTCGCCGAGGTGCTCGCCATCGATCCCGACAGCCCGGACTACCACGCGCACCTGGGCTGGGCCACCTACCTGGCCCGGCCCGATGACCCGGGCAGCCAGCTCGACGCCAGCGGGCATTTCGACCAGGCGCTGGCCATCAACCCCGACGAGCTCAGCGCGCTTTTGTACTACGGCCAGATGTGTGCCCGGACCGACAACCCGACGCAGGCGGTGGAGTACCTGGAGCGCGCCCTGGACGTGGACCCCACGCACGCCGCGGCCTTCGAGGAGCTGGCCCGGATCCACTCGGCGGCCGGCGACTGGCGGCTGCTCGAGCGCCAGCACCGCCTGGTGCTCCACCGCCTCGGCAGCCGGCAATCAGAGCGGGCGGTGGCGCTGTGGAAAAACCTCGCGGCGGTGTATCGGGATCACCTCGGCGATCCGGAGTCGGCGCGGACCTCCCTGGAGGTGGCCGCCAACCTCGCGCCCGAGGACGAGGAGATCCGGTCCGCCCTCGCGGAGCTCGACCGCCCCGACCCGCGCCGGTGGCAAGAGGAGGCCGCGGCCCTGCGCGAGCAGCTCGCGGCGCACCCCGACGATCCCGCTCCCTACCGCCGGCTGCTGACGCTGTATCAGGGCGCCGGGCGTCCAGACGCGGCCTACCTGGCCGCCTCCGTGCTGGTCACCCTGGGGGCCGCCCCCGAGGAGGCGGCGCACCTGCACCGCCAACACCGTCCCCGCTTCCTCGTGCGCATCCGGCGAGAGATGGACGCGGAGCTGTGGGGCCGCATCCGACACCCGGACGACGACCCCGACACCAGCGCCCTTTTCGAAACCCTGGCCAGCTTGCCTCCCGAGACCGACTTCGAGGTCTCGCCCCCCTCCGACCCGGGCCGCCCGGTGCCTCCAGCGCAGCTCCCAGCCCCCTTCGCGCGAGTGCTGGGCTATGGCTGCGAGCTGCTCAGCTTGCCCACGCCGCCGGTACACGTTCGCAGCACCCCGGAAATCCCAGCGACGATCTTCGACCCCCTTCACCCCCACCTGCTGGTGGACGAGCAGCTATTGACCTCCGAGGACCCCCTGGCGCTCGCAGCGCAGCTGATGCGCCGCTTGCCCTACTTCTGGGCGGGGCGGGCCTTCGGCCTGGCGATGAGCTCCAAGCAGCTCCGCGCCTTGCTCATGGGGGCCATGAAGCTCGTGGCCCCCCGCCTCGCGGTGGAGGATCCCGAGGGCACCATCGGGCGAATCCACCAGCGGCTGCAGCAAGCCCCCGAGACCCAGCGGACCCAGCTCGCCGAGGTGATCACCGGCCTCACCCGCGAGCGCAGCTCGCTGAACATCACCCGCTGGATGCGCGGCCTGGCGCGCAGCGCCGATCGGCTCGCCCTGGTGGTCACCACCGATCTGCCCACGCTGCTTTCGCACCACCCGGCGGCGTCCAAGGCAGAGGTGGTGGGTCCGCTGCGCGAATACACCGTCTCCGAGGCCCACCAGGAGCTGCGGGAGCGCTTGGCCACCAGCATCGCGGTGTAGGACCCCGAAGCGTCAAGGGGCGACAGTCATTCCCTGATGGTGGTATTCCAAGGAAAAATACAATTCAAGTGTACCATTTCAGTTGACAGCCTTCCTGGCTCGGGGTATGTCAGCCAACCTGGGAATCGCGATCACGCGTGCCCGAGCAATGTCAGGTCAAGAGGAGGTTGTAGGAGATGGCAGTCATCAATGATTTCAACGGGGTGAAGGTGTTTAGCGCCACGATGGCCCAAGAGCGGGAGCATCTCGGCGAGAAGGTGACCGACTGGATTCGGAGCCGGCCGGACGTGGAAATCGTCAACACCGTGGTGACCCAGTCCTCGGACGAAGCGTTCCACTGCATCGCGATCACCCTGTTCTTCCGCGAGTCTGCGTAGCTCGGGTCGTTGCGACCGCGCGGAAGATTTTTCCGACCCCCACCGAAAAACCTGTGCTGGATACGGGCCCCGCATAATCCCGGGTTGGGGCGGGGTGCGGTGTACCTCGCGCACGAAGCCGCCCTACCATCCTCCCAAAGCCCACCTACAGACCGACCGGAGACCGACCGGAGACCGACCGGAGACCGACCGGAGACCGACCGGAGACCGACTGGAGACCGACTGGAGACCGACTGGAGACCGACAAGCGGTAAAAACCGCCGATAGAGCGGAACCCCGGGATCTACCGATCCCTCCCCCTGGGAGGTCCCGTTCGGCGGGGGGCGTCGTGCCCGGGCCGCGCCGTCGACCCTCGGGGCGGGGAAAGGGCGGGCGTGGCGCCCTCCACGGCGCCGCCGTCGGGGCGGGCGCCCGCGTCCTGCTCAATCCGATGCGGCGGGTCCACCGCGCTGTCGTCGAGGTGCTCGCGGGGCAGCACCACCAGCAGCAGATACAGCGCCAGCAGGATGCCGATGAGCACCATGGAGATGGCCTCGAAGGGGATCTTGCGATCCAGCCCAAAGGCGAAGTCGAACGGAGACTTCTGGCGCCGCCGGATCTTCTGGTGCACCTGCTGCAAAAAGTCCTCCGAGGGCGCCACCGGCCGCAGCGCCCCCAGCGTGTCCATGATACGCCGCAGCTCGTGCAGCTCGGCGCGCAGCTCCGCGTCCTTTTTCAGCAGCCCCTCGAGGGCCTGCTCGTCCGCCGCGGACAGCTCGCCCTCGAGGTAGTCGGACAGCAGCTCCTTGGCACGCTCGCGCTCCACGCAGCCTCCTATCGCAGGTGCTTGGCCAGCTGCTCCTTGAGCGCCAGCCGGGCCCGATGTAGCCGGGATTTGATGGTCCCGATGTTGAGCGACGTCACGTCGTTGATCTCCTGGTAGCTCAACCCCTGGATGTCCCGCAACACGATGAGCAGGCGGTGCTCCTCGTCCAGCCGGGCAATCTCGGCCTGGATCAGCCGCTCGAGCTGCCGCCCGGCGGCCAGGTCGTCCGGTCGCGGGATGGCGGCGTGATACGACGGCTGGGACTCTCCCGAGCCCCGGGCCATCTCGTGCTCGGTGATCTCGTCCAGGGGGCGCTTGCGATTGCCCCCGCGGCGCTTGAGGTACTTGAGGCGGTTTTTGCAGTGGTTCACCGTCACCCGGTACAGCCAGGTGGAGAACTTGCTGTCGCCCCGAAAGCCCGCGGCCGACTGGAACACCGTGACGAACACGTCCTGGGCGACGTCCTCGGCCTCTTCCCGGCTGCCCAGCATGCGAAACACCAGGTTGAGCACCTGCTGTTGATAGAGCCGCACGATGGCCTCGAAGGCCTGCTCGTCGCCGCGCTTGAGCCGGCGCACCAGCCGCCGCTCGCGAAGCTGCGCGAGCTCCTTTTCCGAGGCCGGCGGGCTCGCCGGGTGGCCGTCGCCTCCCGCCCCGTCGTCTCCCCCTGCGTCGCCGTTGGGCCCCTCACGACGAGCCCCAGCCTCGGCCTTAGGGCTCGCGCGCGGATCGTCTCGCGCGGGCTCCCCGTCGCGGGGCGCGGGGGCGTCCCGGGGCGGCGTCCCGGGTTCGGAGGGTTGCACGGGGTTGCGGCTCACGATGACCTTGGACACCGACGATGCCGGGGAGTTTTTGCTGGGAGCGCCTGGGAGCGCCTGGGAGCGCTTGACCCACCCGGTCGGACGGTGGCTCCCCCATATTACCCATCTGGCGCGAAATCTCGATGGGGATCGTCCCGGCCCATCGCGCCCACCCGGGCGGGGCGAGCGCCCTACCTCACGTACATCTTCACCGCGAAGCCCAGGCGGGTCTCCACGCCCTGATCCACCTGCTGCACCAGGAAGATGTCCACCGCCGCCTTGGGGTTGACGTAGCCAAAACCGGCGGTGACGAAGGTCCCCCCGGTGAGCGCCCGGTGGAAGGTGCCGGCGCGCACGGCGAACTTATTGGCGAAAAACCCCTCCGCGCCCCCGTAGTAGTCCACGATGACCCGATCCTCGCTGGTGAAGTCCAGCAGCACGTCGAAGGCCACGGAAAAGTACGTCTGATAGGAGTAGGCTAGCCCCATGCCGAGCTGCATGGGGGCGTGGGTGGACTTCTGGGGCACCAGGTTCATCCCCGTGACCCCGAAGGTGAGCCCCTTGGTGATGATCACGATGGCCCCCACGTCCACGCCCACGTTGTTGATCTTGTCCACCGTGACCTCGGTGGTGTCCTCCTCGGCCTCGGGATCGGGGTTGTCCACCGTGGCCTTGGCCTTGAAGTAGGTGTACTTGACCGTCGCCCCCAGAAAAAACCGGCTCCCCAGCGGCACCGCCAGGGCGATGCCGGTCTCGTGGCCGTCGATCTTGAGGGTCATCTTCTTTTCGCGTGAGCGCTCGTAGAGGTCGGGCCGCATCACCGTGAGGTTGTAATACAGCCCCGCGGCCACCCACTTGGAGGCCACCGAGTCCACCACCGACGAGTGGGCGTTGTGACCGTTTTTGCGCACGTGGAAGTCGTAAAACGCCTCCACCGCGTAGTGGCGCAGCATGGCCATGCCTGCGGGGTTGAGAAACAACGCCGAGGCGCCGGTAGGCGCCGCCCGCAGCGAGCCCCCCATGGCCAGGCTGCGCGGCGTGTTGAAGTCCGTGGCCCGCGCGGGCGCCGCCGCGGCCAGCCACAGCCCCGCCAGGGCCGCTAAGACCACCGCGAAGCGCCCGCCCCCCGGCCGCCCGCGACCGGGGTGACCCCGCCGGCGCGCGCGCTCCCCTCCCGAAGCGCGGCGCCGACCCCCGCGGGGCAGTTGTCCAGGTCGCGGAATTGCGATTGCGGATGGGTTCTTCATGCAGTTTGGCTCAACTCGCCCCGGCTCGGCCCGGCTCGATTCAGGGTCAATGTAGCCCGCATCCGGGCCCCGGGCCAATTTTCCGAAACCAGGTCACCAATCAACGTCCAGGGCCCTGGCTCCATTCCCCAGCAGGGGCCATTGCGCCCCGAGCCCGGCGGGAGCCAACCCGCCCTGGCCCTCGCGTAGTGCCAAATGGTCCCGTGTCCGCCGGCGGGACCAAGCAGCCACGCCCCGCCGCCAAAAGACCGGTCCGCGCCGCGGTCACTCCCGGCCCATGGTCAGCGCGGCGGCGCCGATGATCCCGACGTCGGGGCCGAGGGCTGCCGGGGCGATGGTCACCGCGCGGGCGGCTACCGGGTTGCAGTGCGCGGCCACGCGGGCGCGCACCGGGTCGAAAAGCGCCGAGCCGAGCGCCGTCAGCCCGCCGCCGATCACCACGCGAGCCGGGTTGAGGGCGTTGACCAGCCCGGCCACCCCATAGCCCAGGGCGGTCATGGCGTCCCGAATCACCGCGGTGGCCACGGGGTCTCCGCCCGCGGCCCGTCCCGCCACGTCGGCGGCGCTCAACGCCTCGAGCGGTCCCTCGAGCTGGGCGGCCCAGTCCGGGGCGTCCCCGGCGGCGAGGCGGGCCCGGGCCTCCCGGGCGATGGCCGTGCCCGATGCCAACGCCTCCAGACACCCCCGCCCCCCGCAGCCGCAGCGCGGTCCGCCCGGCTGAAGCACCAGGTGGCCGAGCTCGCCGGCCGCCCCGGCCGCGCCGCGCACCGGCTCGCCGTCGAGCAGCAGCGCCCCGCCGATGCCGGTGCTCACGGTGAGGTAGAGCAGCGGCGAGCCCCCCTGGCCCGCCCCGAAGCGCGCCTCGGCCAGGGCGGCGGCGTTGGCGTCGTTGTCAAGCTGCACGGGCACCCCCAGCGCCTCGGTCAGGGCGGAGCGCAGAGGAATCTCTTTGCATCCCGACAGATTGGGCGGTGCCACCACGCGCCCCCGCGCGTAGTCCACCGGACCGGGGGCGCCCACCCCCACCGCGGCCACGGCCGGTAGATCGACGCCCCCGGCCGCGCAGGCGGCGCGGGCCGCCTCGGCGAGCGCGGTCACCACCGCCTCGGGGCCTGCCCCCGCCGGCGTGGCCTGCTGGTGCCTGGCGCACACCGCACCAGCGCGGTCCACCAGCCCCACCGCGATCTTGGTGCCCCCCAGGTCGATTCCCAGATGCAGGCTCTCGCTGCTCATGGCCCGATAGCCTATCACGAACACGGCTTCCCTTGGCTCCACAAGCTCCGCAGGGTAGTCTGGGTCGCCGCGGGTCCGGCCGACGAGCCGACGACCGGCCGGGCGGCCATCCGGCGAGCCGGGAAACCGGCCGGGCGGCCATCCGATCGCCAAGGGTCCGGCCGGGCGGCCATCCGGCGAGCCGGGAAACCGGCCGGGCGGCCATCCGGCGAGCCGGGAAACCGGCCGGGCGGCCATCCGATCGCCAAGGGTCCGGCCGCCAGTACGCCGCACGCAATACGGACCCCCACGACCGACAAAAACCGCCACATCACGACACGGAGCCACGCGACCCATGACTGCTTCCGGAAACGAGCCCACGCCGCGCATCGCCCAGCGCCTGCAGGCCCTGCCGCCCTACCCCTTCGAGGAGATCGATCGCAAAAAGGCCGCCGCCCGCGCCGCCGGGGTGGATCTGGTGGACCTCGGCGTGGGCGATCCCGACCAGCCCACGCCCCCGCACATCATCAACGCCCTGAGCGAGGCGGTGCGCGACCCGGAGCACCACCGGTACCCGGCCTACCGCGGCACCGCCCGCTTTAGGCAGGCCGTGGCCCGCTACCTCGCGCAGCGCTTCGACGTGCAGGTGGATCCCGCGGCCGAGGTGCTGGCTCTCATCGGCTCCAAGGAGGGCATCGCGCACCTGGCCCTCGCCCTGGTGAACCCGGGAGACGTGGTGCTGGTGCCGGACCCGGCCTATCCGGTGTACGCCTCGAGCGCGGAGTTTCTCGGCGCCGAGGCCGTGCGCATGCCGCTTTCGCGGGAAAACGGCTTTTTGCCGCGGCTCGAGGACATCCCCGCGGAGGCGGCCGCCCGGGCCTCGCTGCTGTGGGTGAACTACCCCAACAACCCCCTGGGCGCCGTGGCGCCGCGCTCCTTTTACGAGGAGCTGGGCGCCTTCGCCGCCGAGCACGACCTGGTGGTGGCCTGTGACGCGGCCTACGCCGAGATCTACCTGGAGGGCGAGCCGCCGCTGTCGGGGCTGCAGGTGCCGGCGCTGCGCGAGCGCCTGGTGGAGTTTCACAGCCTGTCGAAGACCTTCAACATGACCGGCTGGCGGGTGGGCTTCGCCACGGGCACGCCCTGGGTGGTGCAGGCCCTCGGCACGGTCAAGACCAACGTGGACTCCGGCGTGTTCGGCGCGGTGCAGGAGGCGGCCATCGCGGCGCTGCAGGGCTCCTGGGAGCCGGTGCAGGCCCTGCGGGCGCTGTATCGCGCGCGCCGCGACCAGCTCGTTGCCGGCCTGCGCGCGGCGGGCATCGAGGCGGTGCCCATGCCCGCCACCTTCTACGTGGTGGCCGCCGTGCCCGCAGACCACAGCGCGGCCGGCTACGCCGGCGAGCTGCTCGAGCGCGCCGGCATCGTGTGCACCCCCTGCAGCGCCTTCGGCGCCGGCGGCGAGGGCTACGTGCGCTTCTCGCTCACCGCCGCCGACGAGCGCATCGCCCTGGCCGCCGAGCGGCTGCGGGAGCTCGGGGAGGGCTAGGGCCCCATGCGCCTCTCGGTCTCGGTGGCGGGCAACGCCCTGCGCTGCGTGGAGGATCGCTCTCCCCTCGGCAGGCGCCACCTGCTGCCCTATCCCCAGCAGCGGGTACAGGAGCTGTCCACCGAGCTGCTGTCCACCCTCGAGCGGGCCAATCGCGCCCGCAGCCTCACCGAGGCCAACCTGGCCAACCTCAAGATCGCCGGCGAGGAGCTGGCCCGGCTGCTCATCCCCCCGGATCTGCTGGCTCGGCTGCGCGACAGCATGGGCAGCCTGGCGCTGTCTCTGGACGCCGACCTGGCCACCGTGCCCTGGGAGCTGCTCTACGACGGCGAGCAGTTTCTGTGCCGCCGCTTCGACATCGGGCGACAGCTCATCACCGACTGGCAGCCCCGCGCCACCGTGTGGCGGCCCATGGAGGTGCGCTCGCCTTTGCGCATGCTGGTGATCTGCGCCGACACCCGCGGCGATCTGGAGCGCCTGGACCAGGAGTGCACCGGGCTGCTCGGCGCCCTGGAGGCCCACCGCGACCGGCTCAGCGTCCGCCTGCTGCGCGCCCAGGACCTCGAGAGCGTCCGGCGCGCGCTCAAGGACTACGACTTCGTCCACTTCGCCGGCCACGCCGACTACGACCCGGCCGACCCCGGCGGCGCCGGCTGGTACCTGCCCGACGGCAAGCTCACCGCCGACGACATCGCCCAGCTCGGCACGGCCCGGCCCATGCCCTTTTTGGTGTTTTCCAACGCGTGTCAGACCGGCCTGGCCGGGCCCTGGGGCCCGGGCCGCGAGGGGCGGGTGCTCGGGCTCTCGGGCGCCTTCCTGGTGTCGGGCTCGCGCTTTTACGTGGGCACCCAGTGGGAGCTGGTGGACGGCATCGGCGCCCGGGTGGCCAGCCACTTCTACGACGCCCTGGTGCGCGGCGCCAACGTGGGCGCGGCCCTGCGCGCCGCCCGCCTGCGCGTGGTGGAAGAGGAGGGCGAGGCCTCGCTGGGCTGGGCCACCTACGTGCTGTACGGCGACCCCACCTGGGTGCCGCTGCCCTCGGCCGCCCACACCACCACCTCCGGCACCAGCGCCAGCGCCACCGCGCGGCTCGGCCACCGGGCCACCCTGCCCTGGAAGCGTCGCCAGGAGCTGCCCCGCGCCCTGCCCGACGCCCTGCCCAGCGAGCCGGGGGCCCTGCCGCCGGGGGGGGGCTCCCCCGCCCCCGGCGCCGGACTCGACCCCGGGGCCGGCGCCGGCCCCGGACCGGCTCCCGGCTGGCCCCCCTGGCTCGCCGCCGGCATGATGGTGCTTTTGCTGCTGGCCGCCGCGGCCCTGGGCGCCTGGCTCTTTTCCCTGCTGGCCTGAACGCCGGTTCCCCGCGGGCCCGAACGCCGATTCCCCGCGGGCCCGAACGCCGG
>CAYFWA010000061.1:6493-16603 GCA_964346625.1 uncultured Myxococcales bacterium | reverse complement strand
GCACGGGGGGCACCATCACGGGCGTGGCCGAGGCGCTTCGGGAGCGGCGCCCGGGGTTCCGGGCCGTGGCCGTGGAGCCGGCGGGGGCGCCCCTCCTGAGCGGCGGGAGCCCCGGGGGGGCCGGAGGCGCCTTGGGGGCCGTCGGGGGGAGCTGGGCGGCGGACTGCAACGCCGAGTCCAGGCTGGCCTCGAAGTCCATGGCCTCGATGGACTCCTGCACCTTGCGTGGACGTTGGCGTTGGCCGGCACTCGCCTCTCCGCCAAAGTGGAACCCCTCATCCGGGCGTTTGCCGTCCGCGTCGATGTCGGGGAGCGAATCGAGGTCCTCGGCCGCTTCGATCATCCCCTCGGGGTCGGCGCGTCGTCCGCCTACCGGTCGCAGCGCGTCCTCGGAGGGGGGCTCATGTGCCGGGGGGATCTGCTCGGCGGTCCGTGGACGCCGGGTAAAGCCGCGGGGGGGCCGGCCAGGGCCCCCCGGCCCCGAAGGCGCGGGCCGGGATCCGGCGCCAGCGTCGGCTCGCAGGTCGGCCGCGGGGGCGTGCGCGGGAGCCGCGATGGCTTCGGGTTCCTCCTCTTGCTGGACCTCTTCGAGATCGCTGATGTCCAGGACGTTGGTGGAGTCCCCCACGGCGGCGGTCTGCCCGGTGGGCGTACCCTCGATCACCGCGGCCATGAGGCCATCGAGCAGGTCGTCCACGTGGTCGGGCCGCTGGCCGGGGTTGGCCGACAGCGCGTGCAGCAGCGTGTCGCTGGCCAGGGGGTGAATCTCCGCCAGGGCGTCGGCGCTACGCTCCGGATCCCCGGGGTAGGGGATCCCGGCGAGCAGCTCGAAGGCGATGACGGCCAGGGAGTAGAGATCCGACCGGGCGTCCAGGGGGCGCCCATTCAGGTACTCGGGCGCCAGGTAGCGCGTGGGCAGGCTCCGGTGCCGGTGACCCGCGATGTAGGGTTGGCGCTCCAGGGCGTCGGCCAGGCAACAATCGGTGAGCACCAGGCCGGCGGGCAGGATCAGCACGTTGGTGGGCTTGAGCGCCCCGTGCACCACGTCGGGATGGATGTAGGCGAGGGCTTCGCCGATCTGCGTGAGCAGGGCGTGCACCTCTTCGGTGGGCGAGGGGATCCCCTGGGGCAGCCGGGAGGCGAGGATCTCGGACAGCGCCCGGCCCACGATCATCTGCTGGGCGATGCAGAAGCGGCTCTCATCGGGCGCCGCCTCGTAGATGCGCACGAGGTGCTCGTGGGAGGCCGTACGGGCGCCCTCGATGCGCTGCTGGAACCGGGACAGCGCGCGTCGGTCGGGGAAGTACTCGGCGAGCAGCACCTTGAGCGCGATCTGGGCGTCCATGTCCAGATCCACCGCCGAGTAGACCACGCCCACCGGGCCCTCGCCCACGACGTTGTCGATCTGATAGCGATCCAGCACTACGTCGCCGGGGGCGTAGGGCAGGCCGGCCTGCCGCTGCTGCTGCGCCACGTCCCGCAGCTCGAGGGGGCCCGAGAGCGGGGGGGCGCGGTCCGTGGTGTCGCCGAGCTCGAAGGGGTTGGTCTCCGGAGCGTCGACGGTGGTGTTGTCCGGCGTACGAGACAGATCGCAGCCGCAGCTCCCGCAGATGGGGAGCTCCTTGGGGACCGAGGCACCGCAACGAGGACACTGCACCGTGAGAATCACTTCGTTTTTCGCGGAGGAGAATACCACTGACGATCTGGGATGGCAAAAAAGGAAGAGGGGGATCGGGTAGGGCCCGCTGGTTTTCTGGAGGTCGCGCGGTGAGACCGTGGAGGCGGGGCGGACCCGTCACCTATCTCACCGTCCGCCTCCGCTCAGGCGGAGGCGGACGGTGAGATAGGTTCTCATTTTTTTACCATGGACAAAACATCCTCGGGGCTCTTGTCCAGGGCCTCGCGGCGCGAGAGGCGGATCTTGCCGGTGTGGTCCACGTTGAGGACCTTCACCACCATCTCCTCGCCCTCCTGGCAGACGTCCTCCACCCGGTCGATGCGGCGGTCGTCCATCTCCGAGATGTGCACCAGCCCGTCCACGCCAGGCAGGATCTCCACGAAGGCGCCGAAGTCGGTGATGCGCCGGACATTGCCCAGGTAGTACTCGCCGATCTCCGGCTCCCGGGTCAGACCCTGGATGATGTCGATGGCCTTCTGGGCGGCGATGCCGTCGGCGGAGGCGATGGAGACCACGCCCGCGTCGTCGATGTCGATCTTGGCGCCGGTCTGCTCCACGATGGCCTTGATGGTCTTGCCGCCGGGTCCGATTATGTCGCGGATGCGGTCCGGCTTGACCTTGACGGTGACGATCCGGGGCGCGTGGGGAGACAGGTCCTGCCGGGCGGTGCCGAGGGCCTTGGTCATCTCGTCGAGGATGTGGAGGCGCCCCTCCCGGGCTTGCTCAAGGGCCTGCTTCATCAGCTCGCGCGACAGGCCCTTGATCTTGATGTCCATCTGCAGGGCGGTGACCCCCTCGCGGGTGCCGGTGACCTTGAAGTCCATGTCACCGAGGTGATCCTCGTCGCCCAGGATGTCGGAGAGCACGGCGGTCTGCTCTCCCTCTTGCACGAGGCCCATGGCGATGCCCGCCACCGGGGCCTTGATGGGCACCCCAGCGTCCATCAGCGACAGGGAGCCGCCGCAGACCGAGGCCATGGAGGAGGAGCCGTTGGACTCCAGGATCTCGCTCACCACCCGGATCACGTAGGGGAAGACGTCGTCGTCGGGGAGCGTCTCCTTGAGCGCGCGCTCGGCGAGTATGCCGTGACCGATCTCGCGCCGGCCGGGGCCGCGCAGGAACTTGGCCTCGGCGACGCTGTAGGGCGGGAAGTTGTAGTGCAGCATGAAGCGGCGGATGATGTCCCCGATGAGGGCGTCCACGCGCTGCCGGTCGGACTCCGTGCCCAGGGTGGTGGCCACCAGGGCCTGGGTCTCTCCCCGGGTGAACAGGGCCGAGCCGTGGGCGCGCGGCAGCACCCCCACCTCACAGGTGATGGGCCGGACCTCGTCGAGGCGCCGGTTGTCGATGCGGCGCTTTTCGTTGAGGATGGCGCCGCGCACCAGGTTGGACTTGATCCGATCCACGGCGTCGCGGATCTCACCGGTGCGCTCGGCGTGCTCCTCGCCCATCTCCCCCACGATCTCGTCGGTGATCTGGGAGAGGGCGCCATATCGCTCCAGCTTGGTGGGGATGAAGGCGGCCTCGCGGATGCGGTCCGTGCCGATCTCCGCCACCTTCTTTTCCAGCTCGGCGTCGGGCTCCGGCGGTACGAACTCCCGCTTTTCCCGGCCCACGGCCTCGCGCAGCTTCTCCTGCATGTCGAGCATGGGCTGCACGGAGTCGTGGCCGAAAAACAGCGCGTCCACGATGACTTCCTCGGTGACGTTGGTAGCCCCGGCCTCCACCATGACGATGGCCTCGCGGCTGGCGGCCATCACCAGGTTCAGCTCCGATCGCTCGAGCTCGTCCCAGGTGGGGTTGGCCACGAGCTTGCCGTCCACCCGCCCCACGCGGACCCCGGCGATGGGGCCATCCCAGGGGATGTTGGAGATGCTCAGCGCCGTGGAGGCGCCGGTGAGCGACAGGACGTCGGTGGGGTTCTCCTTGTCCGAGGACACCACCGTGGCGACGATCTGCGTCTCGTAGCGCCAGCCCTTGGGAAACAGCGGCCGGCAGGGGCGGTCGATGATCCGTGAGGTGATGGTCTCGTACTCGCTGAGCCTGCCTTCTCGCTTGAAGTAGCCGCCCGGGATGGCGCCGGCCGCGAACCGCTTCTCCTGGTAGTCCACGGTCAAGGGCAAAAAGGGCACGGGCCGCTCGGAGCGCATGGAGACGGCGGTGACCAGCACCATGGAGTCGCCGTAGCGAACCACCACGGCGCCGTCGGCCTGCTTGGCCATGCGGCCCGTTTCGATGGAAAATTCCTTGTCGTTGAGGTTCAGGGTCTCTCGAATGTACATGTCGTGTGTCCTTTCGTGACACACGGCCTGCGCAGCGGCCCGCCGGGGCGTTTTCCCCGGCGGGTCGCCGATCATCGCCGAGACGCTGGCGTGGGGAGGAGAGAACGAGGTTTTTACCGATGTCCACCAACGTCCAGCGCTCCGGGGGGAGCGCCAAAGCTGATGCCCACGGGAAAAAAGCCCATTCCGTCCGTCCACCTCCGTTGTGTCAGCGAAGGCGTCGCGGCCGCGCGCCTGGTTTTTCGGGGGGCGGGAGATGGCGCACCCCGCCGGTTGATCGTTCCTCCGTCAAATCAGCGTATCATCGTGAAAACGGTGAGCGTCGTTGGGAAAATGGCAGCGGGGACGAAGGGTTCGCCGGGTGATGGCGGAGCCGGTCACTTGCGGATTCCGAGCTCGCGGATGAGGTTGCGGTAGCGATCCACGTTCTTGCCCTTGAGGTAGTCGAGCAGACGACGCCGCCGACCGACGAGCTTGAGCAGCCCGCGGCGCGAGTGGTGGTCCTGCTTGTGGATCTTGAAGTGCTCCGTCAAATACCGGATCCGCTCGGTGAGCAGCGCGATCTGGACCTCGGGGGAGCCCGTGTCTTGCTCGTGCTGCTTGAACTTTTCGATGATGTTACTCTTACGAGCCGGTGCGAGACCCATCGGATTATCCTTTTCGCCCGAATTTCGTTGTCATTTTGCGCTATCGATTTCGGGCAGATGTTCGTATCGCCCCCCGGGGCGATTGTCAAGTCACGTCCGGCTTTTCCCACGGTGTGTCTTTGAACTGCCAGGATTTGTTCTGTTTTTAGAAACGTTCGTTTCGACCCTCCCCCACGGCGCAGGGGAAGGCCCGGAGCCTTTCGTCCCGGCGTGGGGCCGACGACGCCTTGTCAATGGCCTCCCGGTATGCGAAAACACCCGCGATCGACGCGACCGCCCACGGCAGCGATGGGCCCCGCGGGCCGGGTGACCGGTAGAGGATGTATGAGCGGAGACTCGACAACCCTTTCCAAGCGCGAGGCGCTGGAGTCCCTGCTTTCCCAGGGCGACGTGCTCATCCAGATCGATCCCCGCAGCGACGGCGTGGACGTCCCCCCCCACCTCGCCGGGCAGCCCCTGCTCGTGCTGCGCATCGGCTTCGACATGCCCGTGCCCATCCCGGACCTCACGCTGGGTCACCAGCGGTTGGAGGCGACGCTTTCGTTCAACCGCGAGCCCTACTACGTGCGGGTGCCATGGGCCGCCATGTTCGGGATGGTCTCGGAGAGCGGGCAGGGGTTGCTTTGGACCGGCGACGTGCCCGCCGAGGTGCTCGAGCAGATGCTGAGCCGGAGCGAGGAGGCGGACGGGGACGGCGATGCGCCCGGGGAGGATGGACAGGGGTCGTCGGGGCCCACCCTGGTGGCGCTCGACGGCGGGCGCGCCGCGGACCCGCCGGGCTCGCCCGCCGAGCATACGGAAACCGGGGAGGGGCCAGGCCCGGACCAAGACCCGGACCCGGACCCGGACCCGGACCCGGACCCGGACTCCCCCGGACCGCCGACCCTGCGGGTGATCAAGTAGGCCCGGAGGAGGCCGGAGCGGCTTCAATCCCGGCGGCGCGAGCCGTTGATCCAGGGGCGGCGTCGGCTCGCGCCGGGCCGCGACGCCGGGGGCGACGAAGGCGGCGAGGCCTTGATCTCGGGGATCAGGGCCTCCAGCAGCGTGGGTGACACTCCGGCCGCCTGCAGCCCCCGCCCCAGCGCGGCGGATACCCGCTGGGCCCGCGCGGCCAGGGTGGATCCGCGGCTCGGCGCGCCCGGGCGCGCGGCGGCCCGTAGGGGGCGGGGCAGGGCGCCACGCTGCGCGAGACGGCGGTGGCGCTCCTTCACGTCGTAGACGAACCCCTCGAGCACCTCGATGTCGAAGGGCTCGCCGTTGAGCGGGAGGGTGAGCGACAGCAGCCCCTCGCGCTCGGCCACGTGGAAGAACTGCGTTTCCGAGATCTTGTTGGGCATGCACTCCAGGGGGCCGACGGACACCACCCCCTGGATGTGTCCCTCGCGGTGCTCGTGGGTGGGACCCCCGAGGGTGAGCACGGCCTCGCCGGTGAGCTGCTCGCGCAGGTAATCGCTGGCCGCGCCCAGGCTGTCGTGGACCGTGGTCCGCGGGGCCCAGCGCAGCGGCTCGCCCATGGTCCGGTAGAGCTTGTCCTGGATGTGCGTCTGCACGTAGGTGGTGAGCTGGGCCTTGAACCGCTGGTAGTCCTGCGGGGCCCAGCCCTCCTGGTAGCGCAGGTGGCCCACCCAGTCGGTATACTCGAGCCACTCGTTGAAGGGGGCGAACCGGGCCCGCACGCCGCGCTCCTCGAGCTTGTCGATGACGAAGCTGTTGGCGAAGGGATCGCAGCGGACGTAGATCTCCCCCACCACCAGCACGGTGGGCAGGCTGCGCTCGTGATCGCAGACGCGGGCGTACTCCTCGGCGGCGCGCTGCACCAGCCGGGTGATGCCGAACAGCCGCCCCGAGACCACCTCTCCGAGGGAGCGCGGCAGGCTCAGGTCGCCGCCGCACTGCTTCTGCATGAGGGTGATCAGGCGGTGGTAGTACCGCTCGTAGATCCGCTCCGCGGCGCCCGGCTCGGTCTCGGCGGGGCGGGTGTGGTAAAAGGCCTCGAGCAGCAGGTCCACGGCGAGGAAGCCCCCCCACACGATGATCTGGAAGCCCGCGGGCACCTCGGCGAAGTAGTCGTCGTCCGAGGCGGAGAAGACCCGCAAGCGGTCCTGGTAGCCGTGGCGCTCCGTGATGATCTTGTGCAGCAGGTTGTACACACCGAAGCGGCAGGGCCCGTTGGCGGTGGGCATGAAGAAGCAGAACCGCTCGCGTGGGTTCGGCTCGCCCTGCAGGCGCTGCAGCAGGCTCCCCGCGGTGATGGTCATGGGGACGCACTCCTTGCCGGAGGTGTTGCGCCGCCCGAGCTCCAGCGCCTCGGCGTTCGGTATGGGCAGGCACTCGGCGCGGATCCCCATGCCGCGGAAGGCCGCCGCCACCACCTCGGCGCCGGGGCCCATCCGGGGAAAGAGCACCAGCTCGTCAGCCGCTCGCACCTGGCTGAGGGTCTGCTTGTCCTCCACCAGCCGGAGCAGCTCCCGGGGGGCCTTGCCGTGGACGCCGGCGCGCCGCTCCTCGTGCACGCAATGCAAGAAAGCCTCGATGCGCGTCTTGGTGCCGGCGTCTCCGGAGTGGCCGTCGGTCTCGATGATGGCGAAGGGGCGGCCGTCCATCACGTAGCTGAAAAAGTGCAGGTTGAAGCTGTCCGGCCCGCAGGAGTAGTTCGAGCAGTACACCGTGTACTGGCCGGGGGTGCGCCGGATCTGGTGGGCGGCGCGCAGGCTCCGCTGGGCGTAGCCCCAGTAGAGATCCTCGAAGGTCGGGGCGTCCTCGATGGGGTAGCAGTCCACCGGCACGGGGAGCGCCCCCTGCTCGCGGACCAGGGCGGGCACGTTGGAGTTGAGCACCGTGTTGTAGATGGTGTAGGCGCGCCCCAGGACGATCACGGGGATGACGTCGTGCTCCTGGCAAAACGCCAGGGCCTCGCGGCCCAGCCCGAGCAGCGCCTCGTCGAAGCCCTGCTGGGCGGCGCGGGCCCGCTGGTAGGCGGGCCGCCACCGGGCCTCCTGCACGCCGAGCTCGTCGGCCAGCCGCGCGCAGCTCGCGAGGAGCTGTTCCGAGCCCAGGTTGTCTCGCCCGACGTCCACCACGGGGGACAGCACCCGCGAGCGGAGCTCGGCCCCCAGGTCCGCGGTCAGAATGTCTGGGCTGGCCTGCACGATGGGGCAGAGCACTGCGTGCTTTTCGTTTTCTACCCGGGGGAGGCTGCGCAGCATGGGCATGAACAGGTAGTCGGGCTGCTGCTCGGACAGGGTGCTCATCAGGCCGTGGTACTGCTGCATGGGGGCGCAGAAGGGGACGTTGGCCTCCTCGATGCCGCGCTTGAGGATGGACTGCCCCGCACCCCGCTGGTGCACCAGATCGAATCCCATCTCGTACAGGAAGGTCGCGAAGAAGGGGTAGATCGGCTTGAGGCTGAACTCGTCGGTGAGCCCGATGGTGGGGCGCCCGCGCCGCCCGCTGGTGCGCGCCACCACCTCGTCGATGAGCTGCTCCCGGCCGCGGAAGGGATCCGGGGCCCGGTCCGGTAGCTTCACCTTGTTGGTGTGGCGGTCGTAACGCGAGCAGCTCCCCCCCCACAGGAAGCGCTTCTTGTGGCCGCTCACCCGGGTGGTGAGCCGGTCGATGCGGCACTTGTTGCCCGAGCCGCCGCAGCCCTTGTTCGACTTGCACACGAAGGTGTCTTTGCCCAGCACCTCCGCTGCGAGGAAGCCCGCCGGGGCCAGCGGCTCCGGGGCAGTCAGCGCGAGGTGACGCCGCGCAAGCAGCGCGATCCCGAGGGCCCCCACCGTGCCCGGGTTGGGGGGGATGATCACCGTGCTGCCGGTCTGGCGGGCCACCGCCGCGGCCAGGGCGTCGGCGGAGAAGGGCATCCCCTGGCAGAAGATCCGCTGGCCCACGTCTCGCGAGCCCTTCACCCGGTTCAGGTAGTTCTGGATGATGGAGTCATAGATGCCGGCGATGATGGAGGCCTGCGGGGCCCCCGCCGCCACGGCCTCGTCGATGACCTCGGCCATGAACACCGAGCAGTGCTGACCCAGGTTGATGCCGTATTCGGCGGTGACGGCCACCTGGCCCAGGTGCACCACGTCCCGGATGCCCTGGAACCGCTTGCCCTGCTCCTCGATGAAGGAGCCGGTGCCGGCGCTGCAGGCCTCGTTCATGGCCGCGTCGGTCACCCGCCCATCGAACAGGCGGATGTACTTGGCGTCCTGCCCGCCGATTTCGAAGATGGTGTCCACCGTGGGGTCGTAGTGCATCGCCCCCTCGGCGTGGGCGGCGATCTCGTTGAGGATGTACACGCGCTCGGGCCCGAAGCAGATGGACAGCAGGGAGCCGACGATCTCGCGCCCGCTGCCCGTGACGGCCACTGCCGCGAGGGCGTGTCGGCTCACCGGGGCCTCGGTGTACATCTGCATGAGCTGCTTGGCCGCTGCCACGGGGTTGCCGTTGGTGTTGAGATAGCCCTCCCACAGGATCTCGGCGGAGGCCCGGTCGATGGCCAAGGCCTTGGAGCCGGTAGAGCCGATGTCGAAGCCGAGGATCAGCGAGCGCTCGCTGGCGTCGTCGGTGGTTGGCGCGGCGGGCGCCTCCATGCGCTGGACGCGGGGCAGGGCGTCATCGAGGGCCGGGGTGCGGTCCAGCGCGATGGGTTGGGGTGGGGCGATGACGTCTTTCGCGGCGGGTTGGCGGTCCACCTCGTTGGCCGCCAGCAGCGCGGCCCCGATGGCTTCGAAAAACAGGCTGTCCTCCAGGTTGCCCTCGTGGAGCACCATGCCGTTTTCCTGCAGGTACCGCGCGAACTGCTCGCGGACCCGGTCGGCGCGCGTCACGCCGCCGACGAGCACCACGTCTCGCGGCGCCAGCTTCGGCTTGATGAGCACCTGGACGTTTTCGCAGACCGCGTCGTAGAGCCCGGCCAGGATGCGGGCACGGTCCTCGCCCTTGTTGGCCAGGTGGGTCATGTCGGTCTTGAGGATCACCGGGCAGCGCCCCGACAGCGGGGCGGGATGGTCCACGGCGTGGGCCAGCTCAGCGGCCTCGTGCAGCGTGAGGTCGAACCGCTCCACGAGCTGGCGCAGGAAGTTCCCGGTGCCCTGGCTGCAGCGGGAGTTCTCCCGGAAGATCTGCATGTCCTCGTCGCGGACCTCGAGGACGGAGAAGCCGTGGCTCCCGATGGAGATCACCGTGGCCGTCTGCAGCTCGGGGTGCCGAAAGCGCAGCCCGGCGACCTGCGCCGCCTTCACCGGGACGCGGGGCAGGGTGGTGAGACGGCTCAGGCGCCCGGTGCCAGCCGCGGCGGTGACGGTGGACCAGTCCAGCGCGGCGAGCATCTCCTCCAGCGTCCGGGCAGGCTCCTTGTGGTGCTCGCGCAGATCCCGCCACACCACCTCGGGGCGGCTGTCGGGGCTGCGGTGCACCACCACGAGCTTGATGGTCTCGGCACCGGCGTCGATGCCCACATAGCGCTTCACTTCTGGCTTCGGTGTTTCCAGCATGGTTCGGTCGCCTG